>CAYPAH010000144.1:0-2925 GCA_964408655.1 uncultured Oscillospiraceae bacterium
CTTTTGAGGATCAACTGCGCCGTCTTGAGACAGATCATCTTGAAATAGGGATGATACATTATGTGGATTCGCTTTCCGACTGGGAAAAGCTGAAGGATAGCGATGTCGTTCAATATGCAAAGGAGCTTAAAAGCTCCGGCGTGATAAAATGCATCGGCATGTCCAGCCACAATCCCGAGGTGTCGCTTGCCGCTGTGGAGAGCGGATTGATAGACGTGCTGCTCTTTAGCATAAACCCATGCTATGATTTGCAGCCCGCAAGTGAGGATGTTGAGGCTTTATGGGTTGAAAAAAGCTATGAAAAACCGCTAGTCAATATGAATCCCGAGCGTCAGCGCTTATATGAGAGCTGCCAGCGCATGGGCGTTGGAATAACGGTGATGAAAGCCTTCGGAGGCGGAGATCTTCTCAATGCGGAGCTTTCTCCGGCGGGCAAGGCGCTTACGGCTTATCAATGCTTGCATTATGCGCTGACCCGTCCCGCGGTGGCGAGCGTAATGTGCGGAGCGAGAACTATTGAAGACTTAAAGCTCAGCATCGCCTATGAAGAAGCGCCCGAGAAAGATAAGGACTATGCCGCCGCCTTCGCGTCCTTCCCGAAAATAAGCTGGCACGGGCATTGCATGTATTGCGGGCATTGCGCGCCGTGTCCTGTAGGCATCGATGTTGCTTCCATTACTAAATTTTTGAATCTTGCCATAGCGCAGGGTGAGATACCCGAAACGGTGAGAGAGCACTATGCCGCGCTGAATAGCACTGCCGGAGCGTGCCTGAGCTGCGGCGCCTGTGAAACGCGCTGTCCCTTTGGCGTGCCGGTCATGCAAAACATGCAGCGAGCCAAGGAACTCTTTGGAATATAACGAATCTGAATATCGGAGGCAAAAACTATGACCATAGCGCAGGTCAGCAAAAAATATGAGCTTACGCAGGACACGCTTCGCTATTATGAGCGAGTGGGGATGATACCCACGGTAAACCGCACGGCAAGCGGACTTAGGGATTATACCGAGAAGGACTGCAAATGGGTAGAACTCGCCAAATGTATGCGAAGCGCGGGTCTGCCCGTTGAAGCCATGATAGAATATGTGAAGCTGACGCAGCAGGGAAACGAAACGATACCCGCAAGAAGACAGCTTTTGCTTGAACAGCGCAAGCAGCTTGAAAAGCAAAAGCAGGCTGTGGAAAACACAATAGAAAGGCTCGATTATAAAATATCCCGCTATGAACTGGCGATGAAAACGGGCGAGCTGAGCTGGGAATAAAAAACAAGATCAATAATGCAGGACGGCTTATATGCCGTCCTGCATTATTGTAAAGATTAGTTTCCCTCGGCCGCGCGCAGCTCGATATCTTTACGAAAAAGAGCTTTGAACACGCTGCGGATAAGTGGCTGGATGAAAAAGAGCTGAGTAAAAAACGCGAATGGAAAATTGAAGCAGACGAGTTTAAGCCAGTTTGCAAGCAGAGTGAAAATATTGAAGCCCGCATAATATGGATAATAGAGCCATGCGGCTATAAAACTCATCGCCGGACACATGAGGCCGACCGTGGCGCAAATGATGGCGGACTCAAAGATCACTGGATGGGTGCTTTGGGGATCAAATATTTTAAGCGCCAGTTTGAACGAGCAGGGACTGCCCATGATAAGCTCAAGCGAAAAGGCGAGAACCAGCACGACAAGAACTATAGTCCAGACCGGGCATATTCTTCCAAGCATATATACGCCGCCCTGCTCAGAAATGGCGGAAAGAACGCTGTGAGCGCCGGTGGTGGACATAAGCACTGCGCCATTAACGACATATAGGCTGAAAAACACATAGGCGTGAACTGTCACAAGCACGGTAAGTAAGGCAAAGATCGCTCTTTGAAATTGATTTCTAGGCATAAAAAGCTCCTTTTTTGTTGAAATAAGCGCAAAAAAATACACATACAGGCCACCGATATCCGCCGGGAAACTACGTTCCGTTATCAGATTTACATACCAATGGTACTACATGTGTCGTTTTCGTCTTATATTCAGTTTTCGCTCGATTTTAACACTGGCTTGAGACTTATGTCAAGATAAAACAGTATGCTTATGCGTCGCTTTCTATAGTTATAAATTCCTGTCTGCCAATATAAGAGCCTTGAAAGAGAACTGCGCCCGCTTCGATCGCGATTCTTTCATCATGCTCGTCTTCTATTCCGGAACAGATGGCAACGGTTCCAACATCGGCCAATACGCCGAGCAAGCCTTTCAACAAGGCGGATGAGCGTGCGTTGTTCACCGCGTCTCTAAGCAGGCTTTCATGCAGCCTTATAAAGCTCAGAGGCAGCGAAAGGAGAAGCGCCATATCGGTATAACCTTCGGCAAAGGAATCCGCCATAAAGGCAAAGCCTCTGTTTGCAAGGCTCTTTATATTGTTGTTGAGCGCGGGCAGCGACAGGGCGATATCTGCTTCGTCTATAGAAAACATTATCTGGTAGGGCTCAAAGCCAGAAGAATAGACAAGCTCGAGTATTTTATCTGCGATATCCTCTTGAATAAAAGCGGCGGTGAGCATATGCAGGCAAAGCCGCCTGTCGTCGCTATAAAGCTTACGCCTGTGCCCTAGATATTTGAAAATCGCTCTGTAATATTCAAGCGATAGACCGTTTTGACCTATGATCTGAAGAAACTGGCTGTATGAGATATATTGTGAGATGCTCTTGGGCGGGGAAAACCTTGCTTCTTCGGCTACTATTGCGCCGCCTATATCGAGAATGGGCGTGAGCGTAAGCGCAGAGCTTTTGTTTTCGGAAAAATAACTATCCAACGCCGATTCGAGCTGCATCGTTGCGGCGGAGGCGTTTTTGTATTCCGCGTCGGCATAAATGATCTTATCGCTTTGAGAAAGGCGCATTTGCCTAAGCATATAGTCAGAAATAGATATGTCGGCAACAGAG
>CAYPAH010000144.1:2935-3740 GCA_964408655.1 uncultured Oscillospiraceae bacterium
TCTGCCGCCTGAGGTAATAAACTCAGGCGAGTCAGAGCGTATCTTTTCCACATCTTCGCGCGATATAAGACCGTCCTTTATAACGACGAATTCAGAGGTGTCCATATAAACTACAACGTCGTCCGAGAAATATTCCATAAGGCCGGCTGAATAATCTCTAAGCAGGGCGTCGCCTGCCACATCGCCATACAGACGGGCGAATTCATCGAATGAGCGAAGCGAAAGCAGCAGCAGAGTATAAGAACGTCCGAGTTCGACCCGCCCTTGAAGCAAAGAAGGCAGCAGAGTACGGCTGAAAGCGCCCGTAAGCGGGTTCACTTGATCCACTGGAGATTGAAGCACATAAAACATTGCCGTGAGCGCAAGCGCCGTTGCGCTGGCCGTTAAAAGATAGCGCGGGAAGGCGAGCTGCAATATCATTGCCACGAATAAAACAGAGACAAACACAAGTATTACGTTTCGCTTTGTCTTTTGTATACTTTGTCCGTTGCGCAAAAGCGTGACGACACCGGCGATGATATAGATGCTCATGTTCACATACAGCATCGCGTGCGTCGCTCCGGAATTATATATGTGAGCCTCGTCAATGAAGAATATTCCGAAACGGCAAAAGGGAGAGATAAAGAGCAGCGCCATGGTGATGGCGTATGGCAGAGCGCAGATAAACAGCTTGCCCTTGCTGATGCGGCCGTGCTTTTCCGAGGCGGTGAGCGCATAAAGGAAAAACAAAGGGAGGCATATCTGCATGGACATAAGAAACAGAATGTTCACGGCGCAAAGCAGCCATACAGGATGCACTCCGGCG
>CAYPAH010000144.1:3750-4839 GCA_964408655.1 uncultured Oscillospiraceae bacterium
TTCGTTTCTTATATGCACTATTATATACAACTGCGGCGTGATATTCCATAGCGGCTGAGGCAAAATCAAAGATGACGGCGGTCATAGTTGCTATGAGCATCGTGGTGAATATGCGATCCTGCAAATTGCGAAGGCGCCTTTGCCTAGATAAAAGAATATTATTAGCCCGAAAAACAGTATAGAGCCTATGTCAAAATCATAGATATAGCCCATCAGCACACGCCCTCCTTTTTCGCATATTCGATCAACCGTTCAGGAGGAAGAGGCTTGGAGTAATGATAGCCCTGCATCATGGATACGCCAAGCTCGCGAAGCAGCTCGACCTGCTCCAATGTCTCCACGCCTTCGCAAAGGCTTGTAAGGCCGAGCGAGTGTATGACCTTGACGACGCCTGAAAGCAGCATCATTCTGCTTCGGGAACTTTGCGCGTTCCAAAGCAGGGATTTGTCTATCTTTATGCAGCGGAAGGGAAGAACGACCATGTTTTTGAAATTGGCATATCCGGTGCCGAAATCATCAAGAAGAAAATTGATGCCTTTCATCCTTAGCATATCCATGTTTTTGCGCACCGCGGTCAAAGCTCCGGCGGCGGTCTCCGTCACCTCAAAGGCGATAAGCTCGGGGCTGATGCCGAATTCTAAGATCGTTTTGCTTATCTCGTCGGAAAGCTCGCTTCTGGCGCACTGTATGGCCGAAAGATTGACTCCCACATGGTGCAGTCCCCAGCTTGATATATCGTTATCGCGAAAAAACTCGCAGCTTCGGCGAAGCACCTGTTCGCCAAGGCGTATTATGCTGCCGTTTTTTTCGGCCAGCTCAACAAGCTCCTGCGGCGGAAGGAAACCAAGCTCGCTGTCGTTTATGCGCACCAATGCTTCAAGGGCGCAAAGCCGTCCATCCATATCATGTATCGGCTGATAATATACCTCTACCCGGTTTTCATTGATAGCTTGCGCGGTGGCGCGTTCTATCGCGCCTTTTTTGAGCAGCCTCATTTTGAAATCTCCATCAGCAAGCAATATGCTTCCGAGCTCTCCGCCGCGATGCATCCTCATTATGTTTTCAAGCATTGAACTCATTTCGTCTCTT
>CAYPAH010000145.1:0-4838 GCA_964408655.1 uncultured Oscillospiraceae bacterium
TCAATCCTGCGAAATTCATCATTTTCACCCTTGACTTTTATTAGCAGGTCTGTCTACCTTTATAGAAACGAAATTTGCGTTCAAAAGCCTTGCGATATCCTCATCCTCAAAGCTTTCATGCGCCATGACATGACACCAGTGACAGGTGGAATACCCGATGGAAAGGAATATCGGCTTGTCTTCATCCCTTGCCTTTTGGAAGGCTTCCTCGCCCCAGGGAAACCAGTCCACGGGATTATCGGCGTGCTGCAAAAGGTAGGGCGAGCTTTCGTTGATTAGCCTATTGGGTCTTTTCTTTTGATCGTCCACAGGAATACCTCATTTCGTCGTGAAGGATTTTCATATGCTTAGCGTTTCCCGCGCCTCGTCTGATTATGCCTTGCCCGGCGGGAAGGGGTATGCTAGAATTACGATAATAGCTTGATAAAACGGAATTTGATGATGCTTTGACAGCAATGCGTAGCAGGAGGATCGTGCGTCTCAATAACAATTTAAAGCCCATGTAAGTTGTTTCTATATTGCGTGACATATTCCTGCTTATCGGGCTGATGAAATCGTTTTCTCAGGATAAAACGTCATGGCCTGTAGTCTAGATAAAATTTAGGTCAATGATAAGTTCGTCATTTTGGAGGCACAGAGATGACAGCATCGGAAATCGCGGTAAAAATGATAGATTTTCCGGCGGAAACATGCACGATATCAATCATTTCCTCAAGGTCTACGCATACGCAAAGACGATCGGGGAATGTGAAGGTCTCAATGCTCACGAGCAGTCAACGCTTGAAATAGCGGCGCTTGTTCACGACATCGCCTGCCCCTCATGCCGGATAAAATATGGAAATACGAATGGGAAGCTTCAAGAAACCGAGGGCGCGATTCTCACACGGGACTTTCTGCAAGATATGGATCTGCCGGAAAAGACGGTCGACAGAGTCGTTTTTCTGGTCTCCCGTCATCATACCCTTACCGGGATCGACGGCTTGGATCACCAGATATTACTTGAAGCCGATTATCTCGTGAACGCCGACGAGAGCCGTTATTCGCAGGAAAATATCCACAATGCATTAAACAAGCTGTTCAAAACTCCTACGGGGATATCACTGTTAAGATCGATATATTTCACCGCATAAATCTAAGATCACATCAGTCTGCGGGATTATCGGCGCGCTGCAAAAGGCAGGGGGCTTGTTTTCTTAACTACGGTTATTTTTGTTTCAGACCTCCCGTAGCGGGGTTATCTATAAGCTTACCTTCTTCTGTGAAACGCGAGCCGTGGCAAGGACAGTCCCACGAGCGCTCATGGGCGTTCCATTTGAGCGCACAGCCCATGTGAGGGCAGCGCTTGAGACTTGGGCTTAACAGATTAAAGGCCGATTCCAGCGCGTTTACGGCGAGCTGAGGGCGCATGATGCTTCTTGAGGGAGAAAAGACGGGCGCATAAGGATTTTCCTTTCCGCTTAGCATATCGCTGAGTATCATAGCCGAGACCATGGCGGAGCTCATTCCCCATTTGTTGAAGCCCGTGGCGACATATAGATAGGGCGTGCGTTTTGAATAATGGCCGATATAAGGCACGCCGTCAAGAGTAATGCAGTCCTGCGTTGCCCAGCGGTATTTTTCATGCGCTTTCGGATAATTCCTTCTCGCAAAAGCTTCAAGTTCCGGCCAGCCTCCGCCCTGCTTGCCGCTGCGGTGTCCTCCGCCGCCTATGAGCAGCAGCTCTCTGTAATTTCGAAAGGACATGCCGCTTTGCGCTTCGTCAACATACATCTCTCTCAGCTTTGGCGCGTTTTCCACGGCCAGCACATATGAGCGGTGCTGATACATTTTCAAAAAGTAACTTCCGTGCTTATTGATAAAGGGAAAATGTGTCGCTATGATTATTTGATCCGCGCTGATCTCGCCATGACCGGTCAGCGCCCTGTGTCCGCGCAGTTCGCGAACGGTGGTTTTTTCATATATGTTGAGATCCTTCTGAATGGCCGAAATGAATTTTAGCGGATCGAACTGCGCCTGCCTTTTGAAACACAAAGCTCCGTCCACTGAAAACGGAAGCGGGAGCTTTTGCGCGTATTCCGCCCTAAATCCCATCTTGCCAAGCGCGGAAAGCTCACGCTCTATTTTCTTTTTGCCGCTTAACGAATAAGTATAGGCGTCCCTGTCTTCAAAGTCACAATCGACGTCTTGGCTCAACTCGCGGTATTTTGAGAGAGCCGCTTCGTTTGCCATAAGATACATTTGAGCCTTTTCCACACCGAAGCGGCGTATCAGCTTGTCATAGATAAGCCCGTGCTGAGACGTTATCTTTGCGGTGGTGTTTTTTGTTATGCCGCCGCATATCCTCTCCGCTTCCGTAAGCACGCATTTTGCCCCTGCCTGTGAAAGCATATAAGCGCATAAAATGCCGGCCATTCCGCCGCCTATTATCAGCACTTCTGTTTTTATATCGCGCCCTAGGCTTTCAAACTCGGGAAGCCTGTTCGTCTGCCACCATATTGAACTCATAATATCACCACCATGAAATTAGTATGCGCAAAAGAGGCAAAGCTATCGATCGGATTGGCGACTCAGCATAAAAAAATCCACTAACAGATAATGTAAATGCGGCTATCCTGAGAAAAAGCGGATATGTTATAATTTTATATCATAAGGTGAGAAAGGAAAAAACAAATGATCGCAAGCATTTTGATAGATAATATTGGAAAAGCGCCATTAAAGCCGGAATGGGGGCTCGCCATTTTCATTGACTATAATGGACATAAGCTCCTGCTGGACAGCGGCGCGTCGAAAAAGTTCGCCCATAACGCCGCTGAAATGGGTATAGAGCTTGAGCAGGTGGAATTCGGAGTGCTCTCACATGCGCATTACGACCATGCGAACGGTATGGATGAGTTTTTCAAGCGTAATAAAGATGCGCTTTTTTACTTAAGGGAAGGCTCGAAGGAAAACTGCTACGGAAAAAAATGGATATTCCGCCGTTATGCCGGCATACGCAAGGGAACTCTGGAAAAATATAAAGACAGGATAGCTTTTGCAAAGGGCAACTTCGAGCTTATCCCCGGAGTAACGCTGATACCCCATTACACCGAAGGTCTTGAAAAAATTGGCAAAGAAGCGGGACTGTATGTAAAGGATAACGGCAAGCTGTATGCTGATGCGTTCGCCCATGAGCAAAGTCTCGTGTTTGACACGGAAAAGGGACTGGTGATATTCAACAGTTGCTCGCACGGCGGGGCTGACAATATCATCAATGAGATCTCGACCCTGTATCCGGATAAAAAGATATATGCGCTGATAGGCGGATTCCATCTTTTTGCGACGCGGGATCAAAAGGTGCGTGAGCTGGCTGGCAGAATAAAAGAAACGGGGATAGAAAAGATCTATACCGGACACTGTACGGGCGAACGAGCATTAAAAATATTGCAGGACGAGCTTGGCGAGCGTGTCGAGCAGATATACACAGGCATGAGGATATCAATATAGGGAATAGAAAAAAAGCAAGCTCATGCGCTAAAGCCGCAGTCTCTCGCTGACGATAATAACTATAGAACAAGCCGAGAGCACGAGAGGGGGAGCGCAATGACAAATATGAAGAGCCTTGCCGATTCTATGGAAAATGCCGTGCGCTGCCGTATAATAGCGGACAGTGAACGAAGAGCAAAAAAAGCTGAGCGCGTGAGAGAGGAATTCAACGAAGCTTTGATGAAGGCCGAAACGGAGCATAGCGAAGCGGCTAAGCTGAAAGAGCAGATAAACGGCCTTGACGCAGCAAAGCAGCGCGACCAGCTTATGATAATGATGATGGGCTTGTAATTTATATTTATAACGAACAACAAAGGCCGTCCATTTGGACGGCCTTTGCGTGTTGCTTTATTAGAAATCGGGTATGGCCTAGAAGAAGTCCTGAAGCTGTGCGATCAGAACGACGACCATGATTACGGGAACTACGAATTTGAAGCAGATCTCCATGAACTTTTCCGCGCGAAGGGTAACGCCCTTGGTCTCGGCAACTTCGTCCGCGACGACCTTGGTGCCGATCACCCAGCCGATGATGAGGGACATTATCATTGCGCCCAGAGGCATCATAATGCCCTCAGAGATGCAGTCATAGAAGTCGAGCCAGCAGTCGATAGCCATGGGGATGTTCTCGGTCACGCCAAGCAGCGTTGCCGGGATATCGATGGCCGCACCGCCCGCACGTCCAGCGCCAAGGCCGTCCAACGCAACGGGGATACCAACGACGAAGATGATGGCCGCGATCATGATGGTGAGCTTCTTGCGGTTAGGCGATTCGCCCTTCTCGATCTTCTTGTCGATGAGGTAAGCAGTGCAGACCTCAAGCAGAGAGATGGATGAGGTGATGGCCGCGAGGAATACCAGGAAGTAGAACAGGAAGCCCATCAGGTTGCCGATGAAGCCGCCCATACCAACGTTGAAGACCTCATGCAGAGTAACGAAGAGCAGGCCGGGGCCGGCGCCGTATTCCATGCCGAAAGCCGCGCAAGCGGGCAGAACGGCCATAGCGGCGCAGATGGCGAAGCAAGTGTCTGCGATGGGGATGATAATCATGTTGGATTCGAGGTTCTGCTCTTTGCCAAGGTAAGAGCCGTAGGTAATCATGCAGCCCATACCAAGCGAGAGTGAGAAGAACATCTGTCCAGCCGCCGTCTTAAGAACGGTGAAGAAGTCAGTGGCGAGGATGCTGAAGTCAGGTACGAAGGCAAATCTGTAACCTTCGCCTGCGCCGGGCTGACAGGCAACGTAAATGATAACGATAACGAGGATGGCTGCGAGAGCGGGCATCGCGATCTTGGTGAACTTTTCGATGCCGCCTTCAA
>CAYPAH010000146.1:0-4827 GCA_964408655.1 uncultured Oscillospiraceae bacterium
AGACGGGCGTTGTCGGGCTTTCCACCAGCGTATATCCCTCATCTTCGGTGGCTGCGCTGGCCGTTGCCGCGCACGAGATCGGGCATGTGATGCAATATGAAGAGGGTTATCTTCCGATCCGAATACGAAACACCATACTCCCCGCCGCCAGCTTTGCAAGCAGCGCATCGGTATTTATCGTTCTTATCGGCGTTATTTTCGGTTCGTTCAACATAGCGATGCTCGGCGTATATACCTTCTGCGCGATGCTGGCGTTTCAGCTCGTCACGCTGCCGGTGGAGTTCAACGCCTCGCGGCGCGGCATCGCCATGCTCACCGAGGGCGGCTATATCGCGGAGGATGAAGAAGCGGGCGCGAAAAAAGTGCTTCGCGCCGCCGCTATGACCTATGTTGTCGCGGTGCTCTCTACTCTTGTGAGCCTTCTGCGCCTTATGGCTATCGCCAACAGCTCAAGACGCGACTAAGAGCGGATCTGTATTTTCGGAACGGCGACTCTGCCGTTCTTTTTTTATTTTATATCTACGCCCGCATAATAGTATTTGAGTATCTCTTTATAATCCGCTCCCTCAAGCGCCATCGCGTTAGCCCCATATTGGCTCATGCCAACTCCGTGACCATAGCCAAGCGTGGAAAATACCGCCGCGTCCTCGGTATATGCTATGGTGAAATTGGCGCTGTTCAAGCCGAGCAGCTTGCGCATTTCGCGTCCCGACACCGTTGCGCCGCCAAGTCTAAGCTCTTCAACGCGCCCGCTGTCATATCTTGAAAGCACCTCTATCTGCTTTGGCAGCCTCGCGGCCTTTAGTCCGGCGTTTTTCCAGCGGCGGTTCACCTTGTTTGCAAGCTCGCGGCGTGAAATGCTCAGCGCTTCGCTGAATTTTTCCGAGATCTCCTCGCCCGGGCTTTCTACGCTGACAAGATATGGCTGTGCCTGCGCAAAAACATGCTGCGCATCCTCGGTCTTTCCGCCGGAAGAGGAATGATAAAGCGCCTCTATAAGCCCGCCGTCATAATATATCGCCTCACCCGAGGTGGAAAACACCGCTTCACACAACTTTTGATGGTTCTTCTTATAATCACTCTGCCAGTTTTTTTTCATCGACTCGGCGCTTCTATATGCCTGACAGCAGGCGCTGTCGGTGCATATCTGCGCTCCTCCCCGTCCGCAGGGAGAGCTCACGCGCCTGAGCGCGTATGTTCTCGCGGCCACAGCCTGCGCTTTAAGTGCCTCCATGCCGAATGATACAGGCATTTCAGCCGCCACCACGCCGCAAATATAATCCTCCAGACCCATTTTGAAGCAGCTTTGAGCGTCGTCGTTATATACTATTATCTCCGCCTGTTCGCCGCTTTCTATTTCTTTTTCGCTCTTTTGAGCTCGATATATCGCGCATGATCTGAAAATCAGGATGAAAAGCGAAAGCAAAATACCCGTGCTCAATACAAGAAGCCACGGAAAGCCGCCCAATATCGATCCTTTTCTTTTTCTTCGCATCGTTCCCCGCCGCAAAATTAACATTCTATCAATATTTTATGTGACTTATGCGTATTGAATGAGTGCGCGTTTTTCTGTATACTTAATTTGTATTATTGTGTCAAAAGAGGGGTATTTATCATGCTCGATAAAGTCAACAGCGGAGATCAGGAGGCGCTTCGGGCGTTTCTGCAAACCTACGCCAAATATATTTTGAACCGCGCGACTCTCAAGGCTCCAGATGAGGCTATCGCCCGGGAAGCGACGCGCATCGCCATTTTACAAATAAAGCAGGCAGCGGAAAAGGGAAACATCCCCGCCGAGCCCGCTCCGTGGATAGAGCGCTTGACGGACGAAAGCGTTCAGCGCCTCACCCTGCCCATTTCTCCGGGCAAAAAGCAGCCTTCTGTGCAAAGCGCAAAGCCCGCGGCAGTGGTTGGGCTTTCTCCCGCTCAAAAGGGGCAACAAGCGCCAAGAGAAGCAAGACCGTCCGCGCAAGCGCAATATCAGGCTTCTCAGCAGCAGCCCCAGGCCGCGCAATATCAGAACGCGCAGCAGCGCCCCCGGCCCCAGCAGCAGCCCCAAAGCGCCGCTCAATACGGCGCGTCTCAGCGCCAGGCTCAGCCCGCCGCCGCGCAGTATCAGCCGCAGCGCCCGCAGCAAGCGGCACAGCGACCACAATCAGGCGCGCCCGAAAGGCAAAAGTCTGAAGCAACGCAGGCTTCGCGCCCCGTTGAAAAAGCGCGGCCTGTGCATCAGCAAAGCAGCTCCCGCAAGATCCCCGACCTTTTCGGCAGCGACGAGGAGCTTAGAGAGATCGACGAGAAAAAAAGGCGCAAGAGCGCGAAAAAGAAAGATGACGCTCCCGTTGGCATGGTGTTCGTGATCTTCCTTCTGGTCATCGTGGTTCTCGGCTTGATATGGATGCTGCTCGTGATGCTGATGTCCAAGGGCTATCTGCCCGTGATGGACTTCGGCTTTGCCGAATGGTTCAATTCGAACGTTTTTAAGCTGTTTTAATTATTTACCTTAACGTCACATTGTTTAAAGGTGAATGTGGTATGCTTTTATATATAAGGAGGGGATTTTTATGACTTTTGCTTCATATATGATGGCCTGGAACGCTGCGGCGGTGATCTGCCTGGCGCTAGGCATTGCTTTGATGATATTTGAGATGTTTACGCCGGGTCTTGGCATTCCGGCGCTTCTTAGCGTTATCTCATTCATCGCGGCTATCGTGCTCAGCGCGAATTCCTTTGCCCACGCCCTCATAACTCTCGCACTCATATTGATATTGCTCGGCGTATGCGCCTTTTTCATCTTTCGCGCCTTTTCAAAGGGCAAGCTGCACCGCATCGTTTTAAGCGAAACGGTAAGCGGAGATTCCAGCCCCTTGCTGGATATGTCCGCCATGACCGGAGCCGAGGGAGTTTGCCTTAACACCCTTCGTCCTTCCGGCGACGCCGACTTTGCCGGCAAAAAGCTTGACGTTATAAGCGAAGGCGAATTTATCGAGAAAGGCAGCCGCGTTCGCATAGAGCGCATCGAAGGACACCGCATCATCGTTAGAAAGGTTTCTGAATAAATGGCTCTGCACTTTTGCAAGACCTGCGGCACGGTATATAACGACAAGGATGGCGGCTGCCCCAAATGCGCAACGCGCGAGGTGATAGACGCCGTTAAAGAAAACAGCTATGTTCCGCCGCAAAGCGAAATGAGCGAAGAAGAAATAAGCTCTTCACGCAAACGCTCATGGATACAGCTGATAATCGGCATTCCATGCTTTATCGGTTTCATCTATCTGATATGCTATCTATTCGTAATGATTAAAGGAGGATAAACAATTATGGGCGACATCATTTTCTCGGGTATCATCGTAGTTCTTATCATCGTATTTCTGGCTATCTTTTTCAGCTTCGTACCCATCGGGCTGTGGATCTCCGCTACCGCTTCGGGCGTTAAGGTCGGCATTTTTCAACTGGTCGCCATGCGCATCCGCAAGGTGGCGCCCGCCCGCATCATCAACCCCATGATAAAAGCCACAAAGGCGGGACTTTCCATCTCGCTTAATAAGCTTGAAGCTCATTATCTCGCAGGCGGTAATGTTGACCGCGTTATCAACGCGCTCATCGCCGCGCAGCGCGCAGGCATTCCCCTTGATTTTGAGCGCGCCTGCGCCATAGACCTCGCAGGACGTGACGTTCTTAACGCCGTGCAGATGAGCGTTAACCCCAAGGTCATCGAAACTCCCGTTATCGCGGCTATCGCCAAGGACGGCATCGAGCTTCGCGCAAAGGCGCGTGTCACAGTCCGCGCAAATATCGACCGTCTGGTCGGCGGTTCCGGCGAGGAGACCATCATCGCCCGTATCGGCGAAGGCATAGTCACTACCGTCGGTTCTTCGCTGAGCCATAAGGACGTATTGGAAAATCCGGATCTTATCTCGCGCACAGTTCTCAACAAGGGTCTTGACGCAGGCACAGCCTTTGAGATACTCTCCATCGACATTGCGGACGTAGACGTAGGCCGAAACGTTGGCGCGCAGCTTCAGATAGATCAGGCCGAGGCCGACAAGCGCATAGCGCAGGCAAAGGCCGAAGAACGCCGCGCGATGGCTGTTGCACAAGAGCAGGAAAACAAAGCCGAGGTGCAGGGAATGCGCGCCCGCGTTATCGAAGCCGAGGCGGAAGTCCCCAAGGCTATCGCCGCCGCTTTCCGCGATGGCAAGCTTGGCGTTATGGATTATTACAACATGCAAAACGTTATCTCCGACACCAAGATGCGCGACTCTATCGCCGGCGAAAACCAGCAGCAGAAATAATGAGAGCAGAGCGCAGCTTATAGGAAAGGCGGGGCTTCTATGAATACCGGTTCCATCATCATCATGATATTATTTGTCGTGATAAGCATACTCTCGCAGTCCCAGAAGCAGAAGAAGAAAGAGGAAGCAAAAAAGCGCGCGCAGGCCGCCGCTTCCTCCGGCGACCCCGCAGTCCCCTCGCAAAATGTAGAGCGTAGAGCGGCGCGAGCTTTCCCTGCCGACGACCGTTTCCCCGATCTTGCTCCGCGCAAAGCGCCGCCAAGAACGGCGCAGGCTCTTGCCGATGATCGCTTCCCCGATCTTACTCCACGCAAAGCGCCGCTTAGAACGGCTTCTTCTTCGCTGAACGAAGGGCTTGGTTCAAGCGGGAGCATGAGAGTATCTTCAAGCGAAGGCATAGGTTCTGGAGGCAGCTTGAAAATGAGCATGAACGAAGCGCCGCAATCGCGACACTCAGTCAAGCCCATGACCGAAAGCACGCACGCCCACACCGAGAGCAGCATGAGCGGCATAATCGAAAGCTGCCCGCCGG
>CAYPAH010000147.1:0-4818 GCA_964408655.1 uncultured Oscillospiraceae bacterium
CGCAAAACTTGCTCATGTGCTTACACCTCCTTACCCGACGTATAGCATCATAGCCTAATAGGCTTAGAATTCAAACATTACGATTTTAACACAAGGCAACTGTGTTTGCAAGGTCTTTTTTACATTGTGTAGAATAAAAAAGCATCTCCGTTTTTATTGAGCAAATAGTATTCGTTTCCTATTGTTGCCAGCGCAAAATCTTCTTTATAAGGCTCTGCCGAGTCATATTTTGCTTCTATCACGGTTTCGCCTTTGGCGTTGATATAACCCCATCTCCCGCTGAGCGGATCCTGCACTGCGGCAAAGGACTCGCTGAAATCACCGGCCTGCGAATACTTGGCGGCTATCTCATAAGAACCAAGCGTATTGATATAGCCCCAGCCCTCGGCGCTTCTCACCGCGGCAAGACCTTCGGAAAAAGCTTTGGCGTCAAGAAACGTTACCTGAAAGGCTGATTTGCCAAGCGCATTCATATAATAATAGGTAGTATCGTGATCTATGACCACAGCAAAGCCTTCGGAAAAAGCCGTGCCCTTTAACGCGGAACCGAGCGTCGCGACCTTTTCGCCGACTTTATCTATGATATAATGCCTGTCTTTTTCGTATTCATCAGAGGTCGCAAAAGCAAGATCTTCTGAAAAGTCTCCGGCCTTGCGCCATTTCGTGCTCACCGCCATATTTCCGAAAATATCGATATAACCGAACGCGCTGCCTGTTCTCGCCGCGGCACGGCCACAGTGAAAGCTTCCTGCATCGCGGAAATTATACTCTATTTTCAGCTTTCCCGTCGCGTCAATATAACCCCATCTGTCATCCTTTTCCACCGCCGCATAGCCCTCGGAAAAGGGAAGAACGCTCGTCCAGCAAGGCTCGACCAGCCAAACATTGTTCACTGAGAGCAAGCCGTAAAGTCCATCCTTTTTAGCGAAAGCGACCCCGTCGTCGAATTCTTGAGCTTCTTCAAGACTTGGCGAAATAACGATTTGCCTGTCTGTGTTTTTATAGCCCCACTGTCCGTTATCATAATAAGGAATGATCCTTCCGTAAAGCGACACCGGAACCGGCGTTGGAGTAGGGGCGGGGGTAGAGAGAATATCCATCGCGCTTCCGGGCTGAGCTTCAAGCGCCTCGTTAAATTCCATGCTGACGTCGCGCAGGCTGTCGGCTCCGTTTCCGGTATATAAAATTGCAAAAAGAAAAACACCGGTCATAATAAGTATGGCCGTACACAGGTAAAGGCCAAAAACCGATGTTCTCCGTTTGGATGATCCTGCCATAAGTTACTCTTCGTCCTCTTTGCCAAGCACGATGGAAATAAACTTATCCGCAGCGGCGGAAAGCGGCACTCCCTCCAATGAGATAAGTCCAATATTTCTTGAAGGCATGGGGGTAGCCATATCGATCTCAAACAATTCGCCGCTCTTTATCGCTTCGGCCGCAAATTCATAGGTAACGCAAGCTATACCAAGACCGATCTTCGCAAACTCAACCAAGAGCGAATGTGCGCCAAGCTCGATCTCAGGATGCAGCGTAACCCCGCATATGGATGCAAAATCATCAAGATATTTACGCGAGTTCGACGCCTGCTCAAGAAGCACGAGCGGCTCGTGCGTAAGCTCCGCAAATTCTACCGGACGTCCCTTTAAGTGAGCAAAACGATCCTCCGAAGCGACAAAAACGTCGTGCACACGCAAAACATCACGCATGGAAAGAGCGTTATCATCCACCGGAAGATTGACAAGCGCTATATCTACCTTGCCTATCTTTAACAATTCCACCGTTTCGGGCGTCGTTCTGTTAGTTACCTGAAGCTGGATATCAGGATAGATCGTATGGAATTTTTCTAAATACGGCAACAGGAAATACTGGCATAGCGTGTCGCTGGCGCCTATCATCAAGCCTCCGCTTTTAAGCGTACGCATACGGTTCAGCTTGTCCTCGGCCGCACAGATCAAGCTTACCGCCTTATCAGCATAGCTATAAAGCATACGTCCTTCACTGGTAAGCGAAATACCGCGGCTGTTTCGCGTAAAAAGCGTACAGCCCAGCATATATTCGAGTCTGTGCATCGATTGGCTTATCGCCGGCTGGCTAACATATAGTTCACGCGCCGCATGTGACAAGCTGCCGCACCTGGCGACAGTACAAAAGATACTGTATAAATCAAGATCAGCGGTCATGCCATTAACATCCCTTTCTGTCGATATTATTATTATAAGCGACTATTATAGGTTTTTCAATAAGCAAAACTAATACATAGTGCAATACTAAGATAAAATGTTATAATATAATAACAAAAGAAAACAAGCGTTCGGAGGCATATCTATGATTAAAGAAAGTTATTTTCCATCCGCAACCCAAACAGGCGATATATATCTAAGATCGTGGGTGCCAGAAAATACAGCTCCACGCGCTGTTTTGCAGCTTACTCACGGCATGGCGGAGCATATAGACCGTTATGACGATTTCGCCGCCTTTTTGAACGATCACGCTTATCTGGTCGTTGGTCAGGATCATGCCGGTAACGGCAAGAGCGTCGGTGAAAACGGCATGAACGGATATTTCGGTGAGAAAGACGGCTGGACGAATCTTGTTGAAGATATGCGCAGCATATATAAGCTCACAAAAAAAGAGTATCCCGATATTCCATATATATTGATGGGTCACAGCATGGGTTCTTTTTTGGCAAGAACATATGCCTCGCGATACGGAAATGACATGGACGCTTTCATTTTTTCAGGTACAGCCGGAAAAAATCCCGCTTTACCCATAGCAAAGCTTATCGCGCGAAACGAGATCAAGAAGCACGGCCGAAAAGGCTCCGGTGAAAAGCTCGATAAACTGGCCTTCGGCTCGTATGCAAAAGCAATACCTGATGCGAAGACCGCCTTCGACTGGCTATCGCATGACGAAGCCATTGTAGATGCTTATATTCAAGATCCAAAATGCGGCTTTGTTTTCACGCTTGGCGGCTTCAGCGATCTTTTCGACGGGCTTGGCGAGATACAGCAAAAGGATTGGGCTTCAAAGGTTCCCATGAAGCCGATATTTATTCTTTCCGGCGCATGTGATCCGGTAGGCGGCAAAAATGCGAAGGGTCCGAAGGAAGTGGCGAACGCGCTTCGTTCAAGCGGGCATTCGGTAGACGTCAGCATATATGAAAACGGACGCCATGAGATGCTAAACGAGCATGAAAAGCAGACGGTCTATTCAGATATACTTACTTTTTTGGAGAAGATTTGATTCAAGATGCGTGCAGAATGGAAAACCTTGTTTGACGAACTGTCAAACTGCGAAAAATGCGCTTTGTGCGAAAAGCGTCATTATGTCGTGCCGGGGGAGGGCGATATACACGCCGATATTATGTTTGTCGGCGAAGGCCCCGGACGAGACGAGGATCTTTCCGGACGTCCCTTTGTCGGCGCTGCCGGACAGCTTCTCGATAAAATGCTGGCCTCTATCGATTTGAAGCGCGATGAGGTTTATATCGCAAACGTGGTCAAATGCCGCCCGCCGAGCAACCGCACGCCCATGGAGCACGAGGCGGAAGCCTGCCTTCCATATTTAAGGGCGCAATTTACGCTTATCCGTCCTAAGATCATCGTTTGCCTTGGCGCAACAGCCGCAAAATATCTTTACGACCCGGAGGTGCGCATCACAAAAGACCGTGGCAAATGGATATGCAAAAAAGGCGTATGGATATTGCCAACATATCACCCCGCCGCGCTTCTCAGAGATACCGGCAAAAAGAAGGAGGCTTGGCTTGATTTGCAGGCCTTGCGCGAAAAACTGAACGAGCTTTCCGCGAATACTTGAACAATCTGTTTCTTTGGTGTTATAATTAGATGTTAATTTCAGATTCTTTGGAGGTATCTATGTCCGGACATTCCAAATGGGCAAATATCAAAAACAAAAAAGAGAAGACCGATAACCAGCGCGGCAAGATTTTTACCAAGATCGGCCGTGAGATCGCTATCGCCGTAAAAGAGGGCGGAAGCGACCCTGTAAACAATTCAAAGCTGCGCGATGTTATTGCTAAGGCAAAGGCTAACAATATGCCTAACGACAACATTGCCCGCTCCATAAAAAAGGCGGCAGGCGAAATGGGCAGCGTGAATTACGAAGAGATCACCTATGAAGGCTATGGCCCCGGCGGCACCGCTCTTATAGTTGAAGTCGTCACCGATAACCGCAACCGCACGGCTGCTGAAATGCGCCATCTCTTCGACAAGAGCGGCGGAAGCATGGGCAACACCGGCTGCGTGTCATGGATGTTCAATAAAAAGGGTCTTCTTGTTATCGAAAGAGATCCCGCTGTCGACGAGGACGAGCTGATGATGGCCGCACTTGACGCGGGCGCCGAGGATTTCGTTCCCCTTGACGACGCTTTTGAAGTCTATACTCCCGTTGCGGATTTTTCCGCCGTGCGCGAAGCTCTTGAAGCTGCCGGCTATAGCTTCCTCACCGCCGAGCTTAGCATGATCCCCCAAAACACCGTGGACGCAAGCGATGCAGAGCTTGTTGAAAAGCTTGAGCGTATGCTTGAACGCTTTGAGGATAATGACGATGTTCAAGAAGTCTATCATAACGCCATTATGCCTGAAGAAGACTAAAGATCATTCCGTTCCGGCATATCGAACCATCTCCAGATCATAAGATGATTTTGTATGACAAAAGCATAAAAACATCCGGCAGCGATCGATTGCCGGATGTTTTGCTTTTACGCGAAAAAGCCTGATAAGACTCGTTGCTTATTGCCACTGCGAAATCTTTGCGTTATAATGACGATGAAATAATTTGGAGGCAGATATGGCAATA
>CAYPAH010000148.1:0-4808 GCA_964408655.1 uncultured Oscillospiraceae bacterium
GCTGCGCACCTTTTGCACCACCTGTCCGCCGCAGCGCTCGCAAACGCCGTCCACCACCTCTTCGTTGGCAAGGCCGACCTTGCAGCTCGTGCAGAAGTTTATGGGGATCTCAGCCTTATACGCAAGACCCTTTTCATAGAGCTTAAGGAATATCCACTGAGTCCATTTATAATATTCCGGATCGGTGGTGTTCACCTCTCGGCTCCAGTCAAAAGAAAAGCCAAGGCGCTTGAGCTGCTCGCGAAAATGCGCGACGTTTTCCTGCGTCACCCTGCGCGGATGAACGCCCGTCTTTATCGCGTAGTTCTCGGTAGGCAGGCCAAAGGCGTCCCAGCCGATGGGGTAAAGCACATTATAGCCTTCCATGCGGCGCTTACGGGCAATGATATCCATTGCCGTGTTAGATCTGGGATGTCCCACATGCAGACCCATTCCCGAAGGGTACGGGAACTCTATAAGCGGGAAGAATTTCGGCATACTGTGATCGTCCTTAGCCTCAAAGCAATGCGCATCCTCCCATTTTCTCTGCCATTTACGCTCTATAGCGTCGTGATCGTATCTTTGAATCATTGAGAAACCTCCGTCTATTTCCTTTTGATTTTCCTTCGTAAAAAAAGCTCTCGTCTCCTAAAATAAGAGACGAAAGCCATGCTTCCGCGGTACCACTCTCGTTGCGGAATAGTTTCCGCCACTCGAATCCCATAACGCAGGATATGCGGCGCGCTTACTTGTTTTTTTCAGACGCGCGGCTCCGCGACGAGCTTCAGGATAGCGCAGCGCCGTCTTTCACCCATGCGGCGGCTCTCTGATGCTGACATTTTCCCTACTGTTTCGCTTCAACGCCTATATGTTGTTTAGTATAGTTCCGCCTTACGCTTCTTGTCAAGCAGGGTTTTCCTCATCAGGCTGTTTTTTTAAATTTTTGCCTATCAAAAACAGCATATATATCCCGAGGGCAAAGCAGGCGGCGCAAACGCAGATCGCGGCGGAATAATCCAGATAGGCAAAAAGAGCATAAAGAAAACTGCCGCTGAAATTGAAGCATATGTGAAAAATTATGCTGCCCCAAAGCGAACCCGTCTTCTCATAGATAAACGCCATGGCAAGACCCATGATAAAAGCGTAGGCTATCCAAAGCGAGACCCCGTGCGTAAGCGCAAAAACGAGGCTGCTTAAAACCGCCGCAGCCCAGACGGGCACAGCGCGGCGCAGGCGCGAATAAACAAGGCCGCGAAAAACCAGTTCCTCCGCAAAAGGGCCGATCAACACCACCGCAACGAGCATGATAAGAATATTGTTCGAAAATGTGCTGCTCGAGGCTTCCATATATTCTTCCATAACAGACTGAGGTATGGGAAGCATATTGATAGCGAAGCTCACAGCGAGAGCCAGACTCAAGCCGCTTATCACAACAGGCCATGGATATTCGCTTTTAAGCGGGCTGAAGCCACATTCAAAGCATAATTTTTTGCGGCGAAGGCGGAAAAACAACCACAATAAAAATATGGCAAGCAGATCGCCCAATCCGGCCAGCAGCGCCGCGTTTTCCATGCTGAAATCAAGCGCCGCATTCAGCATCTCTTCAAAGGGCGGCAGCGTGCCATACGGGCCGTAGCTTTGCATCCCGAGTTTTATTACAAAAACAACGTTCGCCGCAAATATCACGGCAAGCTGCGATAACACGAGAGACAAGGCGTAGCAAAGGGCTTTGCCCGTATTTATAAGAACTTTTTTCATGTTCGCCATTATAGCATAATTGCGTCCCTCATGCTATAATACATTCTGAGGTATTAGTGAACTATGGTTTTTGTTATCGGCGGTATCAACACGGATATAAGCGGACGGGCTTCCAAGGCTTTGCTGCTGCGTGACTCAAACATCGCCAGCATCAGCGTAAGCGCTGGCGGCGTAGGCAGAAACATCGCCAATGATCTTGCGCTCTTCGGCGTAAAGGTAGAACTTATCGCTCCGCTAGGCGATGATATTCTCAGCTTAGGCATTGAAGAAAGCTGCAAAAGCGCCGGGATCGGGCTTAGCTATGCGCCGCGTATACGCGGAAAGCGCGGAGGTATCTATCTTTGCATCAACGACGAGGACGGAGATATGTATATCGCCATGAACGACATGGGCATATGCGATCAGCTTACTCCCGAGCTGATAGACACAGACGCACTTAACGGCGCAGAAGCCTGCGTTCTTGACGCCAATATTCCCGCCGAAACGCTTTTATATGTGGCAGAACGAGCGAAAGTCCCGCTTGTCTGCGACCCTGTTTCCGTTGCAAAATGCGAGCGCGTACGGCCTATACTGCCTTATCTTTTCGCGATAAAACCCAATCTTTACGAAGCTCGGGCTTTAAGCGGAAAGGACAGCCCTGAGGACGCTGCGCGCGAGCTTGTGCGCATGGGCGTAAAACAGGCTTATGTTTCACTGGGCAGCGAGGGCATCTGCTATGCTGATTCCAAAGCTTGCGGGATCTGCAAGGTAGAAGCATCCTCCCCGATAATAAGCACCACCGGCGCAGGCGACGCCGCGGCGGCCGCCATATGCACAGGCTGCATAAGAAAGCTTTCCATAGCCGAGACCGCGAGAACCGCATGTGAAGCGGCAGTAAGCGTTATTACAAATAATAATCCATCAACAGCGAGGTAAAAAGCATGTATAACGAAGCTCTTCTTATTTTTAATGAAATCGCCGCATCCAAAGTTGCGGCAGAGGTGTAAAAAAATGCGTCAGGAAATCTATCAAAGCGACAAAAGCACTCCCCGCAGCGACCTTTTGCTGGTCTTTGTTCTCCTTATCCTATTTATTTTCGCGCGCTATATCTCTGTTGCGCTGCGCGCGCTTCCGCTTGGCGCGCTGTGGCAGCTTCTGCTCTTTGGCGGCTTGCTCGCCTTCGTGTATTATATCTATAAAACAAGGCTAATCAGCTTTCGTTATACGCTCACCTATGAAAAATACGACAAGGAAAAATCCGAAATATTCGGAGACAATGTTGAAAATCCCTATCCTCTTGGTTCTTTGATAATAGAGCGCATGTCCGGCAGCCGCGGAAAGCCCGTTGAGGCCGTGTTGGCGGAGGAATATATAGAGCTGCTTCCTCCCGGAGAGAATGATGGCGCGCAAAGTGAAAAATCCAAACAGCTTCATTTGACCTCGCAGTCAAAAAAGAAAGCTTACCGCCTGTATTTCCGCCGTAACGAAGCGGTTTATTGCCTTTATTTCAGCCCTTCGCAGGATATGGCAATGCAGCTTGACACTATGATAAAGGAATTGCAGCAAGCTTGAAAAAAACGCGGGAAAAAACTTTGCCCGAGATCCTCGGCGAGTATGCCAAGCGCAATACCGCCCGTTTTCACATGCCCGGCCATAAAGGTTTTGGCATTCCAATGGCTGAGTCTCTTTCAGGCTGGGATATAACGGAGCTGCCTGAGACGGACAATCTTCATATGCCAAACGGCGTTATCAAAAAAACGCAGGATTCATATGCGCAAGCCTATGGCGCGCGTGATTGCTTTTTGCTTATCAACGGCTCGACGGCAGGCGTTCTCGCCATGCTGCTTGCAATAGGTCAAAACAAGCGGGTGCTTCTTGCGCGCAACTGCCACCGCAGCGCGGTCAGCGGGATCGCTCTTGCGGGACATGAGCTTGATTTTATTTTTCCCACGGAGGAAGGGGTGGTTTGCAGCGAGGATATAGACGCCGCTCTTGCGCTTCATCCCGCCGACGCCGTAATGATAGTCAGCCCCGATCCTTACGGCAGATGTTCTGATATCAAAGCTGTTGCCGAAGCCGCGCACAGGCACGGCGCGCTTCTCTTGCTTGACGCGGCTCACGGCGCGCATTTTCCCTTCGCCGAAAGCCTGCCCGAGCTTTATCCTGAATGCGTGGATATGTTTTGTGTCAGCGCGCACAAAACGCTTAATTCCTTCACACAATCCGCCTTGCTCTTTACGGGGCTGAATTGTCCTATAGAGGCGGCGCACATTCAAAAGATACTCTCGCTCGTTCAAAGCACCAGCCCTTCATACCCTATGATGGCTTCGCTTGACTGGGCGCTGCACACGGCCAGAGGCTGGGAAGAGCATGTTGCCAGGATGCTTATACAGCAAAAGCGGCTTGCCACCGCAAACGGAGTAAATGTTCAAACTTTGGCAAGCCTCGGCAGCAAAAGCAGGGTTTTCGCGCTTGACCCCACGCGCATCGTTATAGATGTGAGTGAGCGCGGCATAACAGGCCAGGAGGCATATGCCGACCTGTACCGCCGCGATGTTGCGGCGGAAATGGCGGACAGCAGGCGCGTTGTATTTATCACAACTCCCAACGACCCCGCCGATTGGTTTGAACGCCTTTATGAGACGGTATGCACGCTTCCTTACGGGATATGCCTTCCCGATATCCCCTTTAAGGCGCCGCCCTCGCCCGCATCTCCCGTTATTCCGGTTCGCGACGCCATTCTCGCGCCTTCTTCCGGCATAGAGCTTGAAAATGCAGCCGGACGAATATCGGCAAACGCGGTCGGCATATATCCCCCGGGCGTTGCGGTGATCTATCCCGGAGAAAAGATCACCGGGGAAATAATTCACTATCTCGAAGCCGCAATAAAAGACGGCGGCACAATATTTGGTTTAGAGGAGAACGGTATTCTTCGTGTTGTACAGTAAAATCATGTTCGATCTGGATGGTACGCTCATCCATTCCATGCCCGGCATCGTCAAGTCGCTTCGGCTGATGATGGAGGAAATGCATCTTCCGCCCAGAGACGATGCTTATATGCATAATCTTATCGGGCCGCCGTTCCAAATCGG
>CAYPAH010000149.1:0-4800 GCA_964408655.1 uncultured Oscillospiraceae bacterium
CCCATACCTCCATCTTCGACGCCGACGCCGGCATCAGCCTCAACGAGCATTTCGTAAAGCTGGTCGCATGGTATGACAACGAGTGGGGTTATTCCAACAAGATCTGCGATCTCATCGCGCATATGGCCGAGGTAGACGCAAAATAAGCTTTGGGCTTAAGACAAAGCGGCTTTCCATCACGGAAGGCCGCTTTTTTTATTTAAGATTTCTAAAGAATTTGTTTACAAACTGTTTGCCGGATGGAACCTTTGGTTCTGTTGACGAGTTTTTACTATATGATACAATGAAGACATCCGAAAGGAAATGGAGGGACAACGCTATGAAAAAGAATATGCTGCGCCTTACGGCGCTTATGCTGCTGTGCTGCATGACGCTGGGGCTTTTCGCCTCGTCCGCGTCGGCGGCCTCTTATGTTCCCGAGCTTGCGCTCACGGAGGTATCGAATATTACGGCGAGGGGCGCGCAGCTTAACGGCTATGTGAACTGCCTGCAAAGACTGCGTTATGATAATGTAGGCTTCTATATCAGCTCAAACAGGGGAGATCTGAGCGCGCACCGCTATACAACGAGCTATGCGCCAAAGACGGCCTCGTTTTCGCTGAGCTTTTCCGCAAGCAAGCTCAAGAGCCTTTGCGGTATGCTCAACGCGGGTACGATCTATTATTATAAGCTTTTCGCGGTGGTGAACGGCGAGGAGTATGCAAGTGAGATCGGCTGGTTCCGCACCCTTGACGAATCTTCGGACGGAAGAAAAGGCGTGCCCGGCTTCGTGGTTTACGACGCGGCCGAGATAACCATGAACAGCGCGCTGCTTCGCGGGGGAGTGACGAGTAACTCGCTCGGACTCACCTTCACAAAGGCGGGTCTTATGATGGGGACCACAAAGGGCTCTATGAGCGAGGTGACCAGCAACGCGATCAACTCGACGGCAATGCCGCAGATGTCGTATTATGTGAATCAGTTCAAGACATTGCAGCCGCTGACCACATATTATTATCAGTTCTTTGTGGTCACAAAGGCGGGTGCTTCTTATGTCAGCGATATCAAGAGCTTTACTACCCTTGCGCCCTATCATACGGTCACCTTCCATCCTAACGGGGGAATGCTTACCCAGATGAACGCCGTGATAGTTTATCCCGGCCAGCCCTATGCCTTCACCGAGGTTCCCTACAGGCAGGGCTACACCTTTGCCGGCTGGTATACTCTGCCTAACGGCGGCAGCCCCGTGGCCGCAAGCGGAGTTTGGAACTATGATATGGACGTCACTCTTTACGCCATGTGGACGCAGGGAAATACGAACGTGAGCGGCGGAGAGTTGCTCGTCTATTTCGACCTTAATTATGATAATCTCGGCGTAACGGAAAGCAAGAGCGTGAAATACGGCAAGAAATACGGCACGCTGCCCGAACCCTCACGCACGGGCTATAAATTCGCGGGCTGGTACACCGCAAAAGAGAACGGAAGCCGCGTGAAATCCTCAACAAAGGCAAGCGGCATCGGCACGCAGATGCTTTATGCTCAGTGGACGCCCAGAGGAGTTCAGGTCAAGTTCAATGCAAACGGCGGCAGCGTTTCGCCTAAGGAATCGAAGCTTAGCTACGGCGTGGTCTATACCCTTCCCGTTCCTACGCGCCCGGGCTATGCTTTTACCGGATGGAACACCGCGAAGGATGGCAGCGGGACCATGGTTTTGACGAACACGCCCTGGGCTTACAGCAGCAAGATAACGCTTTATGCTCAGTGGACGCAGACCGCATACGCCGGAACTAACCAAAGCGGAGCTCCGGTAACTGTAGGATAAGGAAAAAGCGGCTTGCGCTTTCGGCTTGTTCAGCAGACATTATGAAAACAGCCGAAAGGCGGATAAACGAAGCTTAATATGGCTATTAGCCCTGTGTTCACGGCGAACATGGGGCTTTTTTACATTTTCGGAAAACATAATTGTGAATAATTGTTCATAGAAATGCGCGAATTCCTTCATGGCTTTTTCGCTTTTTGTTAAAACGCCGCCTTATTTACGCCTAAAGTGGATGCTATGATATATACATCTTGAGGGACGAAGGCGAGCGGACCTCGGGAAGCAATTTTAAAATCGGATTTTTCCTCCAAAACAAGGCGCCGGCTCCAGCGAGAGTCGGCGTCGGCGATTTTGGAGCTTTTCACATAGCGGCATTTCCGCGCATTTACTTGACTAACAGAGCGAAATCGCATAAAATATTAGCTAACAAAACAAATTGTTTGATGTGAACGGATCATAATTGATGAAGCTTCAGGTTTTGCCGGGCGATTTCAGTATATGCAAACTTAAAAACACCGATGAACTGTCAGTTGCTGAGAGTTCTTTCAGTTTTACGGCAAAAACGGACGCGGAGCTTTCTCTGCTTTGCGAAACGGAATACGCTCCCTCGGGCGCTATTGCCCGCGAGGATGGCTGGCGCGGCTTTCGCATAGCTGGAGAACTGGATTTTTCTCTTACGGGCATTCTTTCGCCCATCGCCGCCCTGCTTGCGGCGGAGAAGATAGGCATATTCGCGGTTTCATCATATAACACGGATTATGTGTTCATAAAGCGGGAGAATTTTGAAAAAGCGCTTTTGAGACTTGAAAAGGCCGGCTATGAAATAGAGGCCGTGGTTTGACTTTTGATATATGTGCGTGTACAATATATGTTCCATGGTTTTTCGGGGATCACCCGAAAATATAAATATATAAGGAGAGAAAAACAAATGAAAAAACTGATTGCGATCATGCTTACCGTTGTCATGGCGCTGTCCCTGGCGGCCTGCGCTAAGACGGCTGCGCCCGAGGCGGCTGCAGATGCGAATGCAAAGGTTTATAACGTAGTAAGCCTTGTTAACGGTAATCTTGGCGACAAATCCTTCTTCGATTCCGCCGAATCCGGCCTTAAAGAGCTGGCCGACGCCGGCCGCATCACCTATAAGACTATCGAAATGGGCGGCACCGACGAAGATCAGCCTAAATGGCTCGAGACCCTTTATGAGGTCGCGGAATCCGGCGAATATGACCTGATCGTCTGCGGCACCTATCAGATGCCCGATTACCTCAAGGAAGTTGCTACCGCTTATCCGGATCAGCTTTTCCTCATCTATGATGACGACACCTATGCGGGCGAAAACAAGAACGTTGTCAACATCACCTATAAGCAGAACGATATGGGCTATCTCATCGGCGTATTCGCTGCCGGTATGACTGCCGACACTTCTGTTAGCAACATCAATGCCGAAAAGGTAGTCGGCTTCATCGGCGGCGTTGACAGCCCCGTTATCAATGACTTCCTTTATGGCTTCCTCGAGGGCGCAAAGGCCACCGATCCCGAAGTCAAGGTAGATACCCGTTACGTCAACAGCTATGTTGATACCGCCACCGCAAAGGAAATGGGTCTTTCCATGATAAACGACAAGAACTGCGACATCATCTGGGGCGTTGCGGGTCTTAGCGGCAACGGCGGCGCGGAAGCGGCTCTTGAGACCGGCAAGTCCTGGTTCATCGGCGTTGACTCCGATCAGGAGCTCACCCTTTCTTCCGAGCTTGCTGCCATCACTCTGACCTCCGGCCTTAAGAACATCGGCAACTCCCTTGTTTGGGTGTTTGACGAGTGGGATGCCGGCAGAACCTATTGGGGAAGCAAAGTGCAGCTTGGTATCAGCGAAGGCGGCGTTGGCATCGTGACCGACAAGAACTTCAGCAAGATCGCTCCCAAGGCTGTTCAGGATAAGGTCACCGCGGCTCAGGCCGACATCGTTGCCGGCAAGATCGTAGTTCCCACCGCTATCGGCGATGAGAGCAACGCGGTCGTAGCTCTGCGTGATTCAATGCAGCCCTAAGTACGGCAATAAAGTCAAATAAGACGCGATTCATTCCGGCTTATACATTAACGGGGGAGCTATAAGCGGCTCCCCCGCTTAACATTTATAAAGCAAAGCAAATAAGCAGATTCATATAAGCAAAAGAAAATCTAATTTGGGGGGATCCCGCATATGGAAAACAACGAGCTCGTTGTTCAAATGAAAAAGATCACAAAGGTATATCCAAACGGCATAGCCGCTAATCAGGACGTGGATTTTTCCGTAACAAAGGGAGAGATACACGCGCTTATGGGCGAGAACGGCGCCGGAAAATCGACGCTGATGAAAATGCTTTTCGGTTTGGAACAGCCTACCTCCGGACAGATAATAATAAACGGAGAAGAACTCAGCATATCCTCTCCCTCCGTCGCGATCTCAAAGGGAGTGGGCATGGTGCATCAGCACTTTATGCTGGTGCCGAGCCTTACGGTGGCGGAAAATATAGTGCTTGGAATGCCTCCTAAAAAGGGAATGTTCATCGATTATAAAAAAGCGGTGGAGATAACCGAATCCTTCGCGGAAAAGTATAATCTTCCTGTCGATCCGAATGCAAAGGTAATGGATATTCCGGTAGGCATGAAGCAAAAGGTGGAAATACTCAAGGCGCTCGTTCGCGGCGCCCGGATTTTAATATTGGATGAGCCGACCGCCGTGCTCACAACACAGGAAACGGCGGAGCTTTTTAAAGAGCTGATACACCTGAAAGAGCAGGGTTACACGATAATATTCATCTCTCATAAGCTCAAGGAGATCAAGCAGATAACCGACAGGCTGACCATAATGCGCTCCGGCAAGTCGATGGGCGTATATAATACCGCCGACATAAGCGAGCAGGAGATATCGCGCCTGATGGTAGGGCGCGACGTTGTGCTGAATGTTGAAAAAGAAGCGGCACAGCCCGCCGAGACGATACTCAAGGTGCGCGGGATAAGCT
>CAYPAH010000150.1:0-4116 GCA_964408655.1 uncultured Oscillospiraceae bacterium
TTTAGGGGATTGCGGGTGAGCTTTTCGAGTATCTGTTTCATTTTCGAACCGGCGATCAGGCTCAAGCCGTCGCTCATCATGCGCATACCGTAAAGGAAAAGCGCAAGACCGCCTATTACGCCGATAACATCCGATGCCTGCAATTTATCATGTTTCCTTAGCTATAAAATCTTCCGTATCCTTTTCACATGCCCCCGGGCATCATCACCGGTATGAACTCAAGCATCGCGGCGACAAGACGCTCGGGCTTTTCCTCATGGATAAGATGTCCCACATTGCGCACAACGGCAAATCCCGCGTCGCGTATCGCCGCGTGGAAAAGATCTACCTCCTGCGCCTTGTGCCATTTATCCTCGCTGCCCTGAAGAATGAGAACAGGACACTTGATATCGCGAAGCTGCGGCAAAATACTCTGCTCGTCAAAGCTTGTAAGAGAAGCGCGTATGCACCTTCGTCCTTCGGGATCGGAAGCGGGCTTATAGTATTCCTGCACCACCTCGTCGTTTATGTTGGTAAGATCGAAAACGCATTCCTCTAAAAGCTTGCGCACCGTGCCAATGCCGTAAAGCTTGCTGGCTATGCCGCCGAGAAGCTGGCTGTCGATAAGCTTAACGGGCAGAGGCATATCCTCCGTAACGCCGCCCGGAGTCAGAAGAACGAGCCTGCCAACGCGCGAAGGATTAAGGCAGGCGAATTGCAGCGCGTATACCGCGCCCAGCGAAAAGCCCGCGATATGGGCGCTTTCTATTTTCATCGCGTCCATGAAAAGCTGCAGAGCCATTGCGTGAGCCTGCACCGTGTAGTCAAAATGCACCGGACGGTCGGAATATCCGTGTCCCGGCAGATCGATGGCTATAACGCGGTAATGCTCGCGCAGGCGGTAAAACACATTGCGCCATGTATAGCTTGACTGGCCAACGGAATGTATGAGTATAAGCGGCTCGCCCTCGCCATCCTCGGTATAGTGGATGCGCGTTGCCTCATATTGTATGCGCGGCGGGGGATTGAAGCCCGGGTCGCGAACATAGTCCGCCTCTTCCTCGCGGGGAAGCGGCTCGTTTGCGCCCTCGCGAAGGCTTTCGGCTCCCTCCATGTCAAAGGCGTCGTAGCCCGCGCTCTCCTGCGCCGTGGCCTCTAAAGCGGAGGCGACGGAAGCGGCGGTCTCGGCGGCGGCCTTTTTATGAGAGGGCTTGCTTTTGCGCTGCATAGGCGGCTGCTCCTGCGGAAGCAGCACCGGCAGCATGATCGTCACATACGAACCCGTATGCTCGGAATTTATAAACTTTTTGATTTCTAAAGAAAGGCTCACGCCTGTCCTCCTATCCGGCGAACGGGGAACATCCCCATTCTGTTATTCCATACAAATTCAGCTTATTCTATATTTTTTTGGCACCGATTGCAAGCAATGTATGATAAATATACGGTTTGTTCACTAAAATGCCTATATTTTCCGCTCATCGCAGATATCCGAGCAAAGCCTTTTGAGCTTTTCACGGTTGTTGTCGGCGGGCTTTCTGGCGCAGTGCTTCAAAAGCGAAAGCTTTATTTCGCCTATTCGCGGCGAAGGTGGCAGCGCCGTCCATTCCATTATATCAGAACCGCTGCAGCAAAGCTCGCTTTCGGAAAAAGGAGCTCCCTCGCTTTTCATTTTTTCAAGAGCGCGCAAAAAGCGTTCCGCCGTGGCCACCTTTTCATCAAGCGGCGTGAGCCCCGAGCCGTATACGTCGGCTCTTCTCATATAAACAAGGCGCAGGCTTTCGTCATAGCCCCACAGAGCAAAGTTTTCTCTTAGCGTAGATTCCTTTGCCGTGCCTGTAAGGTCGAACATATGCCGCCTTATAAGAGAGCATACGCTTGCGGTAAGCAAAGCGGGGTAGCGAAGCGCCGTCAGCGCCGCGCGCGCCATTTCTTCGCCAATGCGGTCATGGTCATACATATGGCCGTGCGCCTGCGGTATGTTTTCGTTGCGCCTTTTCGCCTCGGGCTTGCCAATGTCGTGCAAAAGGGCGGAAAGTCTCAGCGTCAAAAGCTCGTCCTTCGCCATGTCCGCGCCCGCGCCGATAAGCGCGCAGCTATGCAGGCAATGCTCCATAACGTCATATGCGTGATATTGCGGCCGCTGTGAAACGCCCGCGCAGGCAGAAAGCTCAGGCAGAAAATAATCAAAGGCGCAAAGCTCCCTGAGTATTTCAAGTCCCCTGTATACGGGCGAGTCCTCGCCGGGAGGGCATAGCTCCGCGTTTTTCCGCGAAAGTTCGTGTCGGCACGAAGCCCGCCGCTCAGGCGAATCGTATTCTTCGGCCTGCTCTTCGAATTGTCCGCGGGCGCATACCGCCGCGTTTTCCGCCGGCAGTTCGTGTCGGCACGAAGCCCGCCGCTCAGGCGAATCATATTCTTCGGCCTGCTCTTCGAATTGTCCGCGAGCGCATACCGCCGCGTTTTCCACCGGCAGTTCGTGTCGGCACGAAGCCCGCCGCTCAGGCGAATAGCGGATATCGGAGAGGAGTATCTTGTTAAGCTCGCTCTGGATGCGTTCGCGTGAAACATCCTTCAAGCCACGGGCATATTTTTTTGCGGCGTGAAGCGTGTTTTCCTCCACGGAAAAGCCAAGCTCGGCGGCGAAGCGCGGCAGGCGCATTATTCTAAGCGCATCGTCGCGCAAAATAACGGAAGGGTCGGGCGAGGTAGCGCGTATGAGTCCCGCTTTCAGATCGGAAAGCCCAAGCCCCGTGGGGTCTATCACCCGTTTTTCTTCATCGAGGATCTCCATATAAAGCGCGTTCACGGTAAAGTCCCGCCTGAAGGCGTCCTCGTTTATGTCCGCGCCGAAGCTCACCTTTTCCGGCCTGTGGGCGCCGCCTTGCGAATAGCTCTCGCGCCTGAAGCTCGTGTGCTCAAAAACGCAGCCGTTCATGTGTATGGCGACTGTGCCGTATTTTAAGCCCTGCGGCACATAACTGAGGCCGTTTTTCACGCATAGCTCTATCACCTGCTCAGGCGGCAGCGCCGAGCAAATATCCATATCGCTCACCGGCAGCCCGAGCAGCGGATTGCGTATCTGTCCGCCCACGGCATAAAGCGGCAGGGGAAAGAGCGCGGCAAGCCTTTTCAGTTCATCGGGAAAGCATATTTCCATAGCGCGTTAATCATAGCATATTTATGGCCTTCTGTCAGCATAAAGCGGTTTTGACAAAGCGCGCTGTTTCGCCAAAAAAGCAGTTTATGGACTGTTCTTTCATTATAATAATAGCACTCTTGCCATAAAGGGAGGTTTATGTTAAAATAAAAAAGGGAAAAATCATGGCGAAGGAAGCCTTCTTTTTATGTTGGGAACTTTCCCGCCGCTAAAGGATATTATTTATGAAAAGGAACATACGAATGGACGAAGTACTGGAACGCGAGATGGAAGAGCTGGAGCATTCCACCGAGGAATATAATGCAAACCAGATACAGGTGCTCGAAGGGCTTGAAGCCGTGCGCAGAAGGCCGGGCATGTATATCGGCTCAACGGACGTAAGGGGCTTGAACCATCTTGTAAAAGAGCTTGTGGATAACTCTATCGACGAAGCTATCGCGGGCTTTTGCGATCATATCGAGGTAACGATACATCGCGATAATTCCCTCACCGAGACCGATAACGGACGCGGCATACCTGTAGATTACCATGAAAAAATGAAAAAGAGCGCCCTTGAGGTGGCTCTTACGGTGCTGCACGCGGGCGGCAAGTTCGGCGGAACGGGCTATAAGGTCTCCGGCGGACTGCACGGCATTGGTCTTTCGGTAGTCAACGCGCTTTCAAGCTGGCTGCATGTCGAGGTTCGCAGGGGCGGCAAGATATATTATCAGGAATATGAGCTTGGCAAGCCTCTTGGCGACGTTCACGTTACCGGCGAATGCGACGAAAACGACACCGGCACGAGCATCACCTATCTTGCCGACGCCGATGTTTTCGACGAGGTAAACTACGATTTCGAAAGCATGTGCGAGCGTATGCGCGAGCTTGCCTTTTTGAATAAGGGCATTCGCATCACGCTTACCGACGAGCGCACGAACGCGCAAAAGAGCTATTTTTACGAAGGCGGCATAATCTCCTTCGTTGAGCATTTGAATAAAAAC
>CAYPAH010000150.1:4126-4768 GCA_964408655.1 uncultured Oscillospiraceae bacterium
TTGAGGGCATGAAAAACGAGCCCGAAAAGCTTGAGGTGGCCGATGTTGAGATAGCCATGCAGTATAACGACGGCTATGCGGAAAACGTATTCACCTTCGCGAACAATATAAACACCGTTGACGGCGGCGCGCATCTGGTGGGCTTCCGCGCGGCGCTAACGCGGGTGGTGAACGACTATGTTAAAAAATATAAATTCCTTAAGGAAAGCGAGCAAAGCCTCTCCGGCGAGGATATCCGCGAAGGGCTGACCGCGATAGTCAGCGTTAAGCTGACCGAGCCCCAGTTTGAAGGGCAGACCAAGACGAAGCTCGGCAACGCTTATATCCGCACTCTTGTCGACAACGCGGTGGGCAAGGGACTATCGGAATATTTAGAAGAAAATCCGGCCATTGCCAAGTCCATAGTGGAAAAGTGCATAATGGCCTCGCGCGCCCGCGACGCCGCCCGCAAGGCGAGAGATCTCACAAGGCGCAAGACCGCGCTCGATTCCACCGCCCTGCCCGGCAAGCTTGCCGACTGCAACGAGACTGATCCTTCCAAATGCGAGATATTCCTCGTTGAGGGCGATTCGGCAGGCGGCAGCGCAAAGCAGGGACGCAATCCCGATTTTCAGGCCATCCTGCCCCTTCGCGGCAAGATAC
>CAYPAH010000151.1:0-4647 GCA_964408655.1 uncultured Oscillospiraceae bacterium
GGCACCGAGATCGTAGCCGAAGCGCCACTTTCCGAAATGTTCAAATATGCTACGGATCTTCGCTCTATGACTCAGGCTCGCGGTTCATTCTCCAGCGAATTTGTGAGATATGAAGATGTTCCGGCCTTTGAGGCAAAGAAGATCATCGAATCCGCACAGCGCGACGAAGACGAAGACGAATAAAACATATAAAAAAGCTCTGCTGCAAAGCAGAGCTTTTTTTATGAGTTTTCACAAAAGATACGTCTATTTTACAATTACTTCACTTGGCACATATTGGGGTTCATGTTATAATATATTGTAAACTGGGTTAGAAGGGCGGAATAGCCATGAACACAAAAATGCCTCCCCCACAGGTAGACGGTACCTTACGAAAATTTGCTTTGCGCGTGCCCGAAGTCATTCGTAAATGCAGTGGCATAGTTATATTTGGCAAACGGATAAAATCCGTTGTTTTTTCCACAGATATTTGTATAATACGAAACGTTAACGCAGATGCGGTAATCGCGGTATATCCGTTTACTCCGCAGTCGATCATTACACAAGCTATCATTACCGCGGCTGATATTCCGGTATTTGCCGGAGTGGGCGGGGGACTTACCACAGGCAAACGAGCCGTCAATCTTTCAATGTTTGCAGAGATGCAGGGCGCGACTGCTGTGGTTCTGAATGGGCCGACCTCAAACGAGGTAGTCAAAAGCGTTGCCGGACGGGTGGATATTCCTGTTATTGTCTCCGTCGTTAACGACAATTTCGATGTTAAAGCGCGAATAGAGGCAGGCACTGATATTTTTAATGTTTCCGCGGCTTCTCAAACTCCGGAGTTGGTCAGAAGAATAAGAGAAGAAGCGCCTGATTTCCCTGTCATAGCGACCGGCGGCCCTACGGATGAATCCATCATAGAAACCATCGAAGCCGGCGCTAACGCCATAACGTGGACGCCTCCTTCAAACGGCGAGATATTTAAAAACATAATGGCGGCTTATCGAGAAGGTCAGCCGCACCCATAATCATTAAAACAAGGGGTTTAATATGGAAAAAAAGTACGATGTTATAATAATCGGAGCAGGTCCTTCCGGCATTTTTTGCGCGTATGAGCTAAAACGGCAAGCCCCCGAGCTTCGAATTCTGATGATCGAAAAAGGTCGCTCCATTGAAAACCGGAATTGTCCCAAACGTGTTACAAAGCAGTGTGTCGGCTGTCAGCCTTGCTCAATAACTACAGGGTTCGCAGGGGCAGGCGCTTTTTCCGACGGTAAGCTATCGCTTTCTCCCGATGTTGGCGGCAACCTTCCGGAAATACTCGGTTATGAAAAAGCAAAGGAATTGATAGAGGAATCCGATGCGGTCTATCTCGGCTTTGGCGCAGATAAGAATGTTTACGGCATTGACAAGCAGGAAGCGCTAATTGAGATACGCCGCAAAGCGATCAACGCCAACCTGAAGCTGATCGATTGCCCTATACGCCATCTTGGCACTGAGGAAGGCTATAAGATCTATCAAAAGTTTCAAGCGCATCTCGAAGAAAAAGGCGTTGAGATCATTTTCAACACCATGGTCAAAGATATAATCATAGAAGATGATAAAGTACAGGCGGTTGAAACGGATAAAGACGTTTATTATGCAAATGAGATCGTTGCCGCTGTTGGACGCGAAGGCGCGGAATGGTTCAAAAGCATCTGTGAATCTCATGGCATTGAAACTATGGTAGGCACAGTTGACATTGGCGTTCGCGTAGAGGTTCGCGACGAGGTGATGGAGTTTCTGAATAAAAATCTTTATGAAGCAAAGCTGGTTTATTATACGCCTACCTTTGATGATAAGGTGCGTACTTTCTGCACGAACCCCAGCGGCGAGGTGGCTACCGAATATTATGATAACGGCCTTGCCGTGGTAAACGGCCATGCATATAAATCAGCGGAATATAAGACGAACAACACAAATTTTGCCATTTTGGTTTCCAAGAACTTTACGAAACCCTTTAAAACTCCGATTCAATATGGCAAAAAAATAGCAGAGCTATCAAATATGCTTTGCGATGGCAGAATCATGGTGCAGACCTTCGGTGATTTCAGAAGAGGAAGACGCACCACCGAGGAACGCCTGTGCCGGAACAATATTATCCCCACGCTGAAGGACGCGGTTCCGGGCGATCTTTCATTGGTATTTCCGCACCGAATAATGGTAGACATAGAAGAGATGATAATGGCTCTTGACAAGGTAACGCCCGGTATAGCAAGCGATGAAACACTATTGTATGGCGTTGAAGTCAAATTCTATTCAAACAAAGTCGTTATAGATAAGGACTTTGAAACAAGCATACGCGGCCTGCGCGCCATTGGCGACGGAGCTTCTGTGACGCGAGGCTTACAGCAGGCTTCGGCTAACGGACTCGGCGTTGCAAGAAGCATATTGGAAAGACTAAAACATAATTGAAAAACTGGTTTTAAGAAAGCGGCTGTGAAAACAGCCGCTATTTACATCTTATCCAAGCAATTTTAACAGACTCGTCATAGTATTCCCGAGTTCCTGTGTTATACTACAGGCATTGAATTGATCGTTTGCTCTTTGGAGGTTCATATGAAAAAACAACGGATTCTGGCGCTTATTCTTGTGTTCATGCTTTGCTTATGCACCGCTTTACCTGCGCTTGCGGCGACGGCGGGGGATAAGCGCGTTGCAATTGCCGCCGATCTAACGGCTGAAGAAAGATCACAAATATATAAGGACTTTGGGATCAGCGAAGGCTCTGTTCCGGAGATAATCGTTACCAACGCCGATGAACGCGCATATTTATCCGGCCTTATCGATGAGAAAAAGATCGGCAACGTAGCGCTTTCCTGCGTATATATTGAGATAATGGCGGCAGGGCAGGGCTTAACTGTTTTAACCAATAATATAAACTATTGCACTCCTGATATGTATAGAAACGCACTTACAACGGCAGGAATATCCGACGCAAGAGTAATGGTAAGCGCCCCGAAGCCTGTTTCCGGCACCGCAGCTCTCACGGGAATATATAAGGCGTATGAGGCTATTTCCGGCAATTCGCTTTCTGAGCTTGCAAAAAATGTTGGCGCTGAAGAATTGGTAGTTACCGGTAATTTGGCTGAATATATCGGAAGCGCCGACGCCACTGCAATGATAAACGAGTTAAAGGGTATTTTGGATCAGACCGTGAATATGACCGACGATCAGGTTCGCGAGCAGATAAACACCATCGCCGGACAATATAATATTCAGATAAACGATGCACAGAGAGATCAAATATTAAAGCTCTGCCGCAGTCTCGAAAAGCTTGACGCGAACCAGCTTAGAGAAAAGCTCGTCTCTCTTGGCGAAACAGTGCAAAAGGCGGGGGCGGCGAAAGAAAAACTCGATCAATTTGCGGCCGACGCAAGCAGCTTCGCACAAAAGGTACAAAATTTAGCAAGTAAGGTCGGCGGATTTTTCAAAAATCTTTTCGGAAAATAAGTCTATAAATAAAGAAAAGCCCATCTTTTTGATGGGCTTTTCTTTTATTCGATTTGTTCCGATATCATCGAGCAGAGATTTTCAAAGCTGCATGAGAGGCAGGTTACATCGGGATGATGATAGAAAACACAGGTTTCAGAGCCGCCTCCGAAAACTGCCTCGTTTTCCGACCATATCCATATCTTCTTTTTTTCACGTGTTGCCAGAGCGACTCCTAATTCGGTGTGTGTGCCCTTGCCGCCGGGAAGCAGTATGATTACGAGATCGGCATCCGTCACGGCGTTTACTTCGTTTTGAGCGGTTTCAAGCATAGCCATTTCACCGCTGTTACGAACATCGCCGCGCATCGTCCAGTCATAGGTTATCGTGTGCCCGCTAATGCGGATCTGCCTTACTAAGGCCGCCGCTCTTTCACGGTTTTCAAGACTGCTTGCAATATAGATTTTCATTTCTGCCCCTCCTTGCGAAATTTCGGCCCCGGATCTCCGAGACGCCAATGTTTGCGGCAAAGGCCGATATAAGTGTCGTCCGCACCGAGAACAACTTGTTCTCCTTCTTTGGTTATGCCGCCTTTCCCATCAAGTCTTGCGTTGCAAATTGCTTTGCGCCCACACCAGCAAATCGTTTTTATTTCTTCTATGGTATCTGCCCATGCCATCAGCCAAAGACTTCCTTCAAAGAAGTTTCCCTGAAAATCGGTGCGCAGGCCGTAGCATATGACCGGTACATTATAAATGTCCACGAAGTCGAGCAAAGTTTGTACCTCGCTTTTATTGAGAAATTGTGCTTCGTCAACAATTATGCAGTCGTAAACATGATCCTTTACAGCATCGAGATCGATCTGGTCAAAGAGCACGCAGGTATCGGCCAAGCCGCTGCGCGAAGCAATAATGTTTTCTCCGTCGCGCGTGTCGATCCTCGGTTTCACAAGCAAAGCATTCTGACTGCGTTCATTGTAATTGTATTTCACCATGATAGCGTTCGCGGTTTTGCTCGAACTCATTGCACCATAGCGAAAATATAACTTAGCCATTTTTTCCCTTTCCGATCTTTTTATCTTGAGCCTTTGTCATAGGGGACGCCTTCCGCTTTAGGCGCTCTCGATTTTTTAGAGGTCAAGATCAATACGATCATTGTGACTATATAAGGCAGCATGAGATAGATATACTCGCT
>CAYPAH010000152.1:0-4592 GCA_964408655.1 uncultured Oscillospiraceae bacterium
GCCTATCGATATCTGCTTGGCCTGCGCCGCCTGCTCAACAGCCGCCGTCATGATCGCGCCGACTATCTCGGTAACGCGCGCCGCCTTTACACCCACCTCGCTAAACGCTTTTTCGGCGCTGTCGGCAAACTCTCTTCCGCGGTTCACGGCGTCTGCGGAGCTTCCAAGCAGGGTCGTGCTGTTCTTTGCCGATTCGGAGGATTTTTGCGCAAGATTCCTCACCTCGTCCGCGACCACCGCAAAGCCCTTGCCCGCTTCGCCCGCCCTCGCCGCCTCAACAGCGGCGTTCAAGGCAAGTATGTTCGTTTGGAAGGCTATATCGTCTATATCCTTTATCACCTTGCTTATGTTGTTTGAGGTCTTGGTTATCTCCTCCATCGCGGCAAGGAGCTTTTGCATTTCCTGTAGGCTCTGACCCATGGTCACGCCCGCCTCCTGCGTTAGATCAAAGGCTTCCTCCGCATTTTTTGCCGTTTCGTCGATATGCGAGGAGACCTCCGAAACGCTCGCGGAAAGCTGCTGCACGGAAGCCGCCTGCTCGGTAGCTCCCTGCGCAAGGGTCTGCGCCCCCGAGGATATCTGTCCCGAGCCGCCGTTTATCTGATCCACAGCCATATATATCTGCTCGATTATCTCGCCAAGCTGCGCCCCGATATAGCGCGCGGCCACGAGCAGCTTTTTATATTCGCCGACATAGCGCGCTTCGTCCGCCGTGTCCGCGCTAAAGTCGCCGCCCGCCATCTTGCCCAGAATATCGCCCATGTCCTCCGTGATAAAGGTCACGCTTGCGGACATTGAAGTGAACAGCTCGGCAAGCTCGCCTATTTCATTGTTTTTCTTTATATCAAGCTGCAAATCAAAATCGCCAGCCTCTATCTTCCTTGCGGCTCTTGATATCTCATCAAGCGGCATAAGCTCTTTTCTAAGCTTATAAAACACGAAGCCGACTATGACAGCCGCGGCCGCTATTGAGAAGCCTGCAAGAAAGCCCGCCATTTTCCACACGCTCTTTAACATATCCTCGCTGCCAAGCGCGGTCTGCGCCCACCAGTGCCTGCCCGCAAAGCTTATGGGAGTAAAGAAGCGCGTTACCTTTTCTCCGCTGATGCGCTTCGTTTCCATGCTGAAAGCCTCCCCTTCGCCAAGGCGCTTTTCAAGCGCGGCGTATTCCGCCGCCTCGGGGAAAAGCTCCTAGAAGGGCTTGCCTATCATCTCCGCATGGCTGCTGTCAAAAACCACCGTTGCGCGGTCTGAAACAATGCCCGCGAACATGGTGGGATAGTCTTCGTCCTCAACCTGTATATTCGAAAACGCATCGAGAGAAATATCGACGCATATTACGCCCACGACCTTTCCTCCGCCGTGTATGGGCTGCGCCACCGTTATCATATTGATGTCGAAATATTTGAACGGATCAGTAATAAATATTTTATCGTCCCTTACCGCGCCGCTGTAGTATTCCTCCGCGCTGTAATCCTCCGGATAAGTTTCGGCCTCGCCCTTGGCGCTGCTGCTTTCATCCATATAAAGCGCATAACGCTCTACCTCGGGATCAAAGGCATAGGGCTCAAAAAACGCGCCCATTCCGATTATGCTCTCGCTTTCGAGAACCGTCTTGGCCGATTCGTCCTTTATGTAGTTTTCTATATAGGATATGTCCTTTGACACCGTGAAGCCCGGAAGCACGCTTTTTTCAAGGCGCTGCGAGCCAAGGTCTATCCCGCTCATCATTCGTTCGAGCTGGGCGCTCGTGTGCTCCGCCGCAGTTTCCGCTTCATTCAAAAGCATCTGTATCTCGCCGGCGTTGCGCCCTCCCACTGCCTCGAATTCCCCTTGTATGCCCGTTCGCACCGTCGTGCTTGAATATAGCACTGAAAACACGCTTAGCGCCGCCACGCAAGCCACAACAAGCGCCGCCGTGGCGAGAGACAAACTGACCGAGAGCTTTTTTCTTCGCTGCATAAAACGATAGCCTCCTGATTTTTCTTCTGAATTGCGGGTAGCAAAAATAAAGGCGCCGCTTAATTGTGCGCCGCGCCCGCTCGCCTTGCGATTTTGCACAGTTATAATATAGCAGTTTCTTCTAAGAAACAATTATACCCGCTTATGTTTACGGCTTCAATATCAGTGAGACCAACGGCCGTTTACGCGCCACGAATTGCATCGGATATAAAGGGCGCGGGTCTTACCATTCAGCTCTGGAGCTTGGCCCCCGAAGCTTGTTTTTAAGCATACTCATGTTCTGCCTGCTAACAAACACACCGTCTCCGTTGCGCATATAAACGCAGTTTCCCACGATCTCTTCAACGGCGGTGCAGTTTATGATATAGCAGCGGTGGCAGCGCATAAAGTTCCTTCCCGGCAGGCGTTTTTGAATGTCGGATATCTTCTCGTTCACCTCATAGCGCTCCCTTTTCGTGACAATGCGGCTCTTTCTCCCGTCGCTTTCCACATAGTCTATCTCCTTTAAGGGCACGTTCTGCACAACGCGGTTCACCCTTATTGAAAGCGTCTCGGCTTTATTTGTGATGTCGCTTCTCGTATACAAAATAACATTGCCCTCTTTATCAAGATAGGTGAAGAAGTTCTGTTTGAAGGTGGGCGTGCCGTCGGGATAGCGCCCGTAGCCCACGAAGGAATATGTGTCGCTCATTTCAAGCTGCGCGCAAGGTTTTTTATGCTGAAGCAATATTTCAGATATTCCTTGTTCTCATCCGACGCGAAGCTCTCGCACACCTCCCATATTTTTTCCTCGTAGCCCGAGGCCACTCTGTCGGGATAAAGCTTGTTGTTTTCAAGATTCTGCACCATCATATAGCTGTTGGTGGTCGGGAATATGCAGCCGATGAAATCATAGGTCTCAGCGAGTATGGTGTTGAGTATTTTCTGGCGAAACTGCCAGTCGTTTATGTTTTTCCATGTGAATATCGCAACAAGATCGCCCGCGCGGGCGTTTCTTAGCATACTTATCGTTAAGCGCCGCCAGTAAAACGCGCCCTCGACTATCATTTCAAGCTCATAGCTCTGCTGCTTTTTTCCGCTTGCAAAATCGCTCGCGAGCTTTTTTCTCTCCAATATCCTGCTCAGCTTCTTTTTTTCTTTTTTGTTTATCAGCGAAGAAAGCACGGCCTCAAAATACCGCTCCGCGCTGCAATCCTCGGTATTTCCCTTGTGAAGCAGTATGCTTCTCGCGGCTTCTATCGTATTTTGCGTCAAATTGACATATACGCTGTATTCGCCCTCGGTCTCGTCATGGCAAAGCAGGGCAAGCTGCTCTTCATATTCGCTTTCGCTGTAAAAATCAGCGGGAACTCCCATTGCCTGCTCAAAGCCCTTATCGATGGCCGCGAGTATATGATGCGGCTGGTCGGGGATGCGCTTGCAGCGAACCATTATCCTTCCGCCATTTTCCCCATCGTCCTCGCAGCCGTATAGAAAAGCCGCCTCTTCGTTTTTCCGCATATGTAAAACTATGTTATGCGCCAGATCAGAAAGCCCGTCCGGTATCATTTTGTTTTCTATCTGCTCCGGCGTCACTTTGAAATAATCGAGACCGCTCTCATTCAGCGATAAGACCGTTCCCGTGGTAGCGCAGCTTACGAGCGCCGGGCGATCCGTCAGTTCGCCATAATCAAAGCAATGCATTCACGCCGCCTCCACTTACTGTTGACTATTGATGCTTTAATTGTATCAACTGGGCGGGTAATTGCAAGTTTAGGGCATGAACTGCGTTAAAATCGTCACCAGTGGGCTGCGCGCAAAGCAAAGCCCGCGCGAACAGATCGCTGCGGGCTTTGTTATTTTTTCGCTTTAAAGGGGCGGTGTGAAGCTTAAACGGTGACGGATATCCGGTATTCCTTCTTGCCCTCGACAAAGGGGATCACCGTGCCTTCAATGGGCGCGCCGTCAACGATAAGCGCGGGCTTTGCGCGGCCTTCGTTCTTCACCTCTATAAAATAGCGCGCGCCGCGATAGCTTCGCTCCGCCTTATAGCCCTTTATATCCGTGGGCAGGCAGGGCGATATCCTGAGTCCCTCAAAATCGGGATAGATGCCGAGTATGCCCTGGCTCAAGGCCACAAAGGTCCACGCCGCCGTGCCGGTGAGCCAGCTGTTCTTGGCCTCTCCGTAGTTCTGCGCGTCGCGCCCCGCGATGGTCTGGCTGTAAACATAGGGCTCGGTGCGGTGCGTCTCGCTCTTATCCTCGATATAGGCCGGACAGTTGCGCGTATAGATATCATATGCGCTCTCGCCGTCGCAAAGCTTAACAAAGCCAAGCACTATCCACGGATTGTTGTGGCAGAACACGGAGCCGTTCTCTTTATATCCCGGCGGATAGCTGCTTATCTCGCCAAGCTCCACATGATAGGCCGTGTAGCAGGGATGCAGCAGCTCAACGCCGAAATCGTTGAGAAGATGCTTTTTTACGGAGGCCAGCGCTTTTTTGCCCATGCCCTCGCTCTCGCCTATCCCGGCCATCGTGCAAAAGCCCTGCGGCTCAATAAATATCTGTCCTTCGGGGCAGTCCTTCGAGCCCACCTTGTTTTCAAAGGCGTCGTAGGCGCGCAGGAACCATTCGCCGTCCCAGCCCGC
>CAYPAH010000153.1:0-4587 GCA_964408655.1 uncultured Oscillospiraceae bacterium
GCTTACGTGGATCGTTTTGCCTGCGACTGGCATCGACTTTCAACCACAGACCCGTCGCCACGATTCAACTTCGCTTATTATAATAGATTTCTAGAAATTACGCAACTTTTATTTTCCCTGCTTATGCCTGCTTTTTTTAGCGAACGGACATGTCTTCATAGAGCGCTCTGGGACCCCCGATATACTTCGGTCTTGTTCGGGCAATATTCACATGAGCCTGGCCGATCATCCTCGTTTTGGCATGTACCGGCACCACTACGGGATGCATATGCATTCCGATAAAAGTTCCGCCTATATCCATGCCTGCGGAGGCTTTAGCGCGCAGGTCTTCCACTATCACCGCATTCTTCATGCTTTCATAAGCAAGCGTGGCAAAAGCTCCTCCCGCATGTGGCTGCGGCTTTACCCACGCCTGCTGCAAGTCATATTTCTCCATACATGCGCGCTGAACGACAAGGCAGCGGTTAAGATGCTCGCAGCATTGCACCGCAAGGAACAAATTCCTGTCCTTAAGACCCTCATCAAGCGCCCGCATTATCTCACTGGCAGCCTCCGCGCTTGATGCCGTGCCTATACACTTGCCCATTACCTCGCTCGTTGAGCATCCTATCACGATAATATCGCCGTCCTTCAAAGTATCTGCCGCCGCAAACAGTTCTTCAAGCGCCGCTTTTGTTTGCTCATATATCTTCCGGATCATATACTATCTCCTGTCTTATGGTCTTATATTTATTATACATCAAAAAGCAATAATAAAAGCATACTAAAATAATCCTTGACAATAAGCAAAAAATAGATATAATTAAATTAATAATTATTCTTATTCTTAGGAGGGCGAATGATCTACTCAAAACAAAGGGAGATCATATTGGATACTTTGACGGAGCTGCATGGCAGGCATCCCTCCGCCAATGAGATCTATGCCCATTTGCACGATGCATATCCTTCTTTAAGTCTAGGCACAGTATACAGAAATCTTGGCCAGCTTGAAAGCGCCAATGTGATATCCCGTGTGACCGTTCCTGACGGTGCCGACCGCTATGACGATATAACCGACGGGCATCTGCACATGATCTGCACTCAGTGCGGACAGATATGCGATATCCCCGCCGATGCGCTCGACGGTTTGCTTGATCGTGCCTCGCTTCTTAGCGGATATGAGATAAATCAGTGCACCATTCTTTTCTTCGGCGCTTGTGACGCTTGTAAAAAGCGAAACAATATACTAAAATCAACACAAATAAGCTGAATTCTGAAAGGAGAATTATCTATGAAAGACCTCACCGGAACCAAGACCGCCGCTAACCTCGCCGCCGCATTTGCCGGCGAATCTCAGGCACGCAATAAGTATACCTATTATGCTTCCAAGGCCAAAAAAGAAGGCTATGAGCAGATCGCCGCTATTTTTGAGGAAACTGCCGGCAACGAAAAAGAACATGCAAAAATGTGGTTCAAGCTGCTTCATAACAATGACGTTCCCGACACTATCACCAATCTTATGGACGCTGCGGAAGGCGAAAAGTATGAGTGGACCGAGATGTACGCCGAGTTTGCCGAAATAGCCAAGGCAGAGGGTTTCCCCGAGATCGCTTATTGGTTCAAAGCGGTTGGCGCTATCGAGAAGGAGCATGAAGAGCGCTATCGCAAGCTGCTTGAAAACATAAAGGCCGGTGAAGTTTTCGAAAAGGTCGGTGAAAACCAGTGGAAGTGCCGCAACTGCGGTCATATCTATGTTGGCAAGACCGCTCCCAAGATGTGCCCCGTATGCGCTCATCCTCAGGCTTACTTTGAGATCCGCGCTGAAAACTATTAATTCTTTCAGATATACGCAGGCGGCGCTTATGCGCCGCCTTTTTTATTGCATCACCGCTATTTCATCGCGAAGTACCTTGATGATGTGCTTTTCCAGTCTCGAAATATAGCTTTGCGATATGCCGAGCATATCCGCCACCTGCTTTTGCGTATATTCTCTGCTCTCTCCAAGTCCGAATCTCAACTTCATTATTTTCTTTTCACGCTCGTTCAACTTTTCCATCGCAAGCGCAAGCAGTTCTTTGTCTACCTCATCCTCTATGTTTCTGCATACCACATCCTCATCCGTCCCTAAAATATCTGAAAGAAGCAGTTCGTTTCCGTCCCAGTCTATATTCAAGGGCTCGTCGAGCGACACCTCCATTTTTATTCTTGAGTTCCGCCTTAAATACATGAGTATCTCGTTTTCTATGCAGCGCGAAGCATAGGTGGCAAGCTTTATCTTTTTTTCGGGGTCAAAGGTGTTCACGGCCTTTATCATTCCTATGGCGCCTATAGAAATAAGATCCTCTATGGCTATTCCGGTATTTTCAAATTTACGGGCGATATAAACGACAAGCCGAAGGTTTCTCTCTATAAGCACCTCTTTCATGCTTTCGTCGCCTTGAGATAAACGACGCATAGTTTCCTCCTCTTCCTCTTTGGAAAGCGGCGGAGGAAGCGCGTCTCCCACGCTCACATAGCCAATGTCATTCTTTTCACCAAGCAGCTTATACAGTTTTTCCAGCATACGATATAAAAAAATCCGCATATATCCTCCCTTTTTACATTTCGATCGCAGATGGCGGAACGAGGGCTTCCTTCAGACTGCTCTCGGAGAGCGCGATAAGCGCGTCCGTCGGCAGCCCGTCTATGGTGACAAGATCGGCCTTTAGCGCATAAAGCAACATACTTCCCTGAACCGTTGCCGCAGGTATGGGTATTGCCGCCTTTTGCTTCAATTCCGCGATATCCGCCACTATCACAGGCAGCCCGCTTAAGGGTTCTCTCAATGAATTGCCCGAATCAAGTCGCGCGGCAAGCTCATAGGTTTTTCCGCCATATGCGACACACAGTCTGTATTCTTTCTCTCTTCCCCGGCGCCTTCTCCAAACAACCGGCAGATAAGCCGCCACGCACATCGCGAGCATCGCGCTGCGGTATGACGTCGCGCTTACTTCTTTGCTGCCAATGCTCATATCCATATATGCAAACAGCATAGTGATCCCGCCCAGCATACATGCGGAGAGCAGCACCGCTCCCCATGCGGTGAAAAAGGCTTGCAGCCGTTTTCCGCTCGGTATCGAAAGGCATATCAGCGCCGCGGATACAAGCCTGAAAAGCCAGTGTCCCGCCAAAGGATGAGCGAGGGTAAGCCATGCATATGCAGTCCCCGCAACAGCGGCCGGAATAATCCGTTTGAATATACACGGGCGCGCGCATAATGCGCAGGCAAGACGCAGCACGAGCATATTCATCATCAAATTGTCAAGCAGGAACAGCTCGATGTACATGACTTACTCTAGCATATGCACGGTTCATATTTATGTAGAACTATTGACGTATATATATGGATAAGCTGTCAAAAAGCGCCGGATATCCTCCGGCGCTTTCGTTTGTTTTTCTTATTTATCCGCATTTTACAGCAGCGTTATGCCGCCCTTTTCACATGCCTTGATAGTGTCTTCATCCCATATAGAAGACTGTACCTCGCCAATATGCGCTTTTCCCATAAGAAGCATACAGATACGGCTTTGTCCGATACCGCCGCCTATGGTAAGCGGCAACTCGCCGCGCAAAAGCATTTGGTGATATAACAGCTTTCTTCTATCGTCGCACCCGGCCAATGAGAGCTGCTTATCAAGCGTTTCAGCATCCACTCTTATTCCCATCGACGATATTTCCATCACGCAATCAAGCACCTCGTCATAGAAGAGTATGTCTCCGTTGAGCGACCAGTCGTCATAGTCGGGAGAGCGGCCGTCATGCTTTTCGCCGTTAGAAAGCTTATCGCCTATCTTCATTAGAAAAACCGTAGGGTGTTCTCTTATGATAAGGTTTTCTCTTTCCTTAGGGGACTTATCCGGATAGCGGTCAAGAAGCTCCTGCGTGGTAATGAAATAAACATCTCTCGAGAGCTCGGTTACTATATGAGGATAGCGGGCTTTAAGCAGATCAAGCGTGTCGCAAACGCAATGCACGATCGCCCTAACGGTGTTTTTGAGCATCGTCTCGTTGCGCATATCCTCAGTTATCACCTTTTCCCAGTCCCATTGGTCAACGTATATAGAATGAAGATTATCAAGCTCTTCGTCGCGTCTGATAGCGTTCATGTCGGTATAAAGTCCCTTACCGGGTCTGAAATCATAGCGGTAAAGCGCCATTCTTTTCCATTTTGCCAATGAATGAACGACCTGCCCATCCTTTTTTGCATCGGGAATGTCAAAGCTGACAGGACGTTCAACGCCGTTCAAATTATCGTTAAGGCCGGTATAACTTTCAACAAAAAGCGGCGCGCTGACGCGCTTTAGATGCAGTGCCCGGGAAAGACTGTCCTGAAAGGTGCGCTTAATAAAGCTGATAGCATCCTGCGTTTCATATAGGCTCATTTCAGACTTATAGTTCTGCGGAATCGTTGTTTTACCCATAATTTCTTCTCCCCTGCATGAATTAAAAAACTTATCACCTAGAATATACCGATTATCAAAAAAAAGCAATAAAAAAGGGAGAAGCCGCGAACGTGAATAGTCTAACATTTACTTGTGACGGAAGAACCACCAAATAAATGATAGGAGA
>CAYPAH010000154.1:0-297 GCA_964408655.1 uncultured Oscillospiraceae bacterium
CAGCGGGCTTAATAACTATACATACGGTCCATGCGGGAGGAAGCGTTGAAAAGAAGCGGGGGAAAAACCTTTAGATCGGCAATAAAGTGGATATTTCTTATTCTATTTGCTTTTGTTACATGCTTTTTTTTATTTGCCTGTGCTACAGTTCTTAATCTAGACGCATGGAATTCCTTTGATCCCGAGAAAATTCTCGGCGCCTCTGAAAGCAGCATTTTTTATGATGATAATGATAATGAAATAGTTCGTCTTCATGGAGTTGAGGACAGGATCAGCATATCGCTTGAGGGACTGCCC
>CAYPAH010000154.1:307-4570 GCA_964408655.1 uncultured Oscillospiraceae bacterium
CCTTATGCCTTCGTTTCCGCCGAGGACGCGCGTTTTTATGAGCATAATGGAATCGACCTGATACGCATTGCCGGCGCGGCATGGGAAGACATAAAGGCCGGAGGATATGTTCAGGGCGCTTCAACAATTAGCCAGCAGCTTATAAAGCTAAGCCATTTAAGCGCCGAAAAAACCATGAGCCGCAAACTCGAAGAAGCGATATTGGCCTATCGTATGGAGCAGCAATATTCAAAAAACGAAATAATGACGATGTATTTGAATTACGTTTATTTCGGCGGCGGATATTACGGGATAGAATCAGCTTCTCTCGGCTATTTTGGAATACATGCGAATGAACTCAGCATTGCGCAGGCCGCACTGCTTGCCGGAATACTCAAGGCTCCGTCAAATTATGCGCCTCATCTCGATCTTGATGCGTCGATAAGGCGGCGCAACATGATCCTTGGACTGATGAAGGATTATGGCTATATTTCAGAAGATGAGATGGATAAAGCCAGAGCGGAGAGCGTAGAACTTGTTCACGGAAAAGAAAGCAATGATTTCGCTTCATATTATATAGAAACAGCAATACGCGAAGCTGCGTCTATTCTGGGAATAGACCGTGAAGCGCTCTATACGGGAGGCTACCGTATATATACGGCGCTTGACTCCGAGCTGCAAAGAGAATGTGAAAGCATTTTTTCTGACGATTCGCTTTTCCCCGAAAAAAATGTGCAGTCGGCAATAGTTGTCCAATATGCGAATTCCGGTCTTGTTCCGGCTTTATTGGGCGGGCGAAACGCCGAATCCTCAGCCTTCAACCGCGCTACGGATATAAGGCGTCAGCCGGGTTCTGTGATAAAGCCTGTTTTATGTTATGCGCCGGCATTGGAAAGCGGGGGATTTACTGCCGCGTCGATGCTTCTTGATGAAAAAACGACCTTTGGGGACTATTCTCCGGATAATTTCGGTTCAAAATATTATGGCTGGGTGACCATGCGCGAGGCTGTAACTCGCTCGCTAAACGTTCCTGCCGTAAAGGTGTTGTCTGAGTTGGGCGTTGAAAACGCCAAGCAATTTGCACAAACCCTTGGAATAAGCTTTGATAAAACCGATAAAAGTCTGACCTTGGCGCTTGGAGGCTTCAGCTACGGCGTTTCTCCGTGGATGATAAGCGGGGCATATAACAGCTTTGCCTCCGGAGGAAATTATTATAAACCAACGGTGATTCGGGAAATAAGAACCAACGGCGATGAATTGCTGTATGCTTATGAAGATCAAAGCGTAAAAACCATGAGCGAACAAAATGCTTATATACTCACAAGTATGCTTCAGTCTGTCGTTTCCGAAGGGACGGGGCGCAGGCTTGGCGAGCTTGACATTAAGCTCGCGGGAAAAACAGGTACGGTCGATGAAAGCGAGGGTAACCGGGACGCATGGATGGCGGCCTATAACCCCGAATATACGGCAAGCGTATGGATGGGTTATGATAGCTCTGCTGACGGTTATCTTCCGGAAGCGGCGACGGGAGGAAAATATCCGGCGCTTATACTGCAGCGATTGTTTTCTTTTTTATATAAAGATAAGGAAGCTCCAGATTTTGTAAGACCGCATGGCATAGTTGAGGAAAGGCTTGACAGTTATTCGCTTCGTTACCGGCATACCGCAGCCTTGGCCACAGCCTTTACTCCGCCGGAAAGTATTTATACTGAGGTATTCGCTGAAGGAACACAGCCCTCGGATACAAGCCTGTATTGGACCGTTCCGCTTCCTCCCGCAGGGTTTTCGGTCGGTAAAAACACCGAAGGATATCCGCTTATCAGCTTTCGCCCGCGTGAAAGCTATGTTCAATATAAGCTTTTTCGGCAAAAAGACGGTGGAATTGCCGAATGTGTTTCAGTATTCAGCGGCAATGAAAACGTCGCTTATGTTGATTATGATGTTGACACAGGAAAGGAGTATTCCTATTATGTTATTGCCGTGCATCCGGAAATGTCCGTCAATGGCAGACAAGCCGAAAGCGCGCGAACAATGTCATATGATATCGAGATACCGTCGCTGCTATATGAAGAAAAGCAGGAATCCTTGGAAAAGAGCGAATCAAGCGACGGCGTGATAGATCTCACGGGCATCATAAATTGAGTTGTATGAAATCACTGAATGTCCTTGACGAAAAAGCAAAATATGAGTATTATAATAAGTATAATATATCATAAAGGCGAAATTTGCCTTGGGGTTCATATCAATTATGAAAAGGTGAGTGAAAAATAATGGAATTGAGAAAAATCGCGGAAGAAATGCAGCCGAAGTCTATGGCAGCGAGGGACTGGGTATTTCAGGTCATTCGAACAGCGATCGTTCGTGGAGTTTTGCCCGGTGACATGCCGCTCAGACAGGATGAGATTTCCTCCGCGCTTAGCGTAAGCCATATTCCTGTTCGTGAAGCGTTTCGTCAGTTAGAAGCGCAGGGTCTTGTTCGCATCTATCCTAATCGCGGCGCGGTAGTAACAAAGCTTACAAGGCATGAGATGGAAAATGTTATGGACGTGCGAATAATGCTTGAAAAGGGCGCGATCTGCGCCGCTATGCCCAAGCTTACCGATGCGGATATCGACACGGCTTATTCCTATCTTGAGGAATTCAAAAACGAAAAGGATTATAATAAGCTTGATGAAATAAATCTGCATCTGCATTATGCGATCTATACGCCCTGCAACAATCAGCTGCTTCTTTCTTATATAGATCAGCTCCATGCGAATGTTGACAGATATATGCATCCTTTCTATTCTGAAGCTTATGATAAAGAAGTTCGTTCGCTTGATGAGCATAAGCGCTTGATAGACGCCTGCGCAGCAAGGGATGTTGCCGAGGCTTCAAGGATCATCGAAGAGCATTTGATAGACACTAAAAAAATTCTTATGACTTCGCCAATTCTTTCATAAAAACTGATTATTAAGATCAAGAGACGGTTAAACCCCGTCTCTTTTCTTTTGCTTATTATTTCAAAACAAGTCACAGTTCGTCATGGATAATATGCTATAATGCTTAAAAAGATAAAGAGAAAAATCAAGGAGATGCAGTTGTATGACGGAAGCAGCATACACGTCGGTAGCTTTGATCCTGCGCTATTTTTTCTGCGCTGCCATTCTATATATATTACTGCGCCTCATCTTGCAATCCATCAACGAATATAAAGAGATCCAACGTGTCAAAAGTCAGGTTGCCGGCACATACGCTTACGCTATTCAGTTCTCTGATCCAGAGGAGCTAAGCGGCGTAAAATATGCTTTACTTAAAGAAAACAGCATTGGGCGAGGGAAACGTTGCAGCATTCGTCTTGAATATAAAGGAATAAAAAGAAGGCACGCTACGATCTATCGCAGCGGTTTGTCGATATGGTTTCACACAAAAAAGAAAAAAGGAGTTTATTTCAACGGCAATCCTATCGAGAGACGGCAGGTGGAGCTTGCTGACGGAGACTCTATAGAAATAAACGGCGTCCGTTTCAGCCTTATTATTCATAACGAAAACAAACCAGTGGAAAAGAAGGAGGCTGCCGATGCTTAGGATTCGTCATGCCAGCGCATCAGCGCTATTATCCTTGATAGTTGGCTTCACCATGAGCGCTTTTATTTTTCTTTCTCTAAGGAATGAAGAATTTGATCTTATGGCGATCGCCTTTGGCTTGATAGTTTGCGTTTCAATGGTGCTCAGCTATTTGCTTATACGACTTGTTTCCGTGCATATCGACCGATTTTTGCTTGTGGTGACCTATGTGCTTTTTGCTGTAGGCATCATAATGCAATACCGCATGGAACCAGTTTCGGCCTATAGACAAATGTTGTGGTATGGAATAGGCTGGATCGCGCTTTTTATTTGTACCGGCCTTATTCATTACGATGAACTGATAAACCGCTTTAAACCGCTTATCATGGGTCTAAGCATTGCGCTTTTGGCCGCGCTTATGCTTGTTGGCAAAGAGGCCGGAGGAGCCACGAACTGGATAGTTATCGGGAATTTTTCTATACAGCCTTCGGAATTTGTGAAGGTCGCGCTGGTTCTTGTACTGGCCGGATATTTTCGCGAGGGCATAAGCTGGCGGGAAATGCTCGTTCCCGGTATCTTTTGCGGCATTTGCGTAGGTTTTCTCGTATTGGAGCGCGATCTTGGCGCGGCAATGCTTATGCTTGGCACTTTTCTTATTATGTTTTATACAGCTTCGGGAAACTGGAAGGCTACGCTATTGAGCGCGGGAATAGGCGCCGCCGGAGCAACGGCTTCTTA
>CAYPAH010000155.1:0-4517 GCA_964408655.1 uncultured Oscillospiraceae bacterium
GTAAACGGCGTTGGCCATGGAGGGAGTGAACTCCTTGGAGCCCAGGCCGTAACGGCCGCCAATGACCTCGATGCCGTCGCGTCCCGCTTCTTTAAGCGCGGCCACTACGTCGAGATAGAGGGGCTCGCCAAGAGAGCCGGATTCCTTGGTGCGGTCGAGAACGGCGATCTTCTTAACGCTCTTAGGCAGAGCCGCCGCAAACTTATCGATGGCGAACGGGCGATACAGGCGAACCTTCAACAGACCGAGCTTCGCGCCCTGCTTGTTGAGATAGTTGACCGTTTCTTCAACGACGTCCGCGCCGCTGCCCATGATAACGATGACCTTTTCGGCGTCGGGAGCGCCGACATAATCAAAGAGATTATACTTGCGTCCGGTGAGCTTGCCCACCTCGTCCATGTAATTCTGAACGATGCCGGGGATATCGAGATAGAACTTGTTGGAAGCTTCACGGCCCTGGAAATAGATATCCGGATTCTGGGCGGTACCGGCCAGATGCGGATGCTCGGGATTCAGAGCGCGATCGCGGAACTTCTTAACGGCGTCCCAGTCAAGCAGCTTCGCCATGTCGTCATACTCGATCATTTCGACCTTCTGCAGCTCGTGAGAGGTGCGGAAGCCGTCAAAGAAATTGATGAAGGGAAGACTGCCCTTGATAGCGGAAAGATGCGCTACCAGAGAAAGATCCATAGTCTCCTGTACGGAGGCGGCGGAGAGCATTGCGCAGCCGGTGGAACGGCAGCCCATGACGTCGCTGTGATCTCCAAAGATGGAGAGCGCATGATAGGCCAGCGCACGGGCGGCTACCTGAAAAACGCCGGGAAGCTGCTCGCCGGAGATCTTATACAGATTCGGGATCATCAGCAAAAGACCCTGAGAAGCGGTAAAGGTGGTGGTCAGAGCGCCGGCCTTCAAAGAGCCGTGCACCGCGCCGGCCGCACCCGCTTCGGACTGCATTTCAGCTACTTTTACCTTTTGTCCGAAAACGTTAAGTCTGCCGTTCGCGCCCCACTCGTCTACTACTTCGGCCATGGGGGAGGAAGGGGTGATGGGGTATATCGCGGCAACGTCGGAAAACGCATATGATACATGCGCCGCTGCGGTATTACCATCAATCGTCATGGTTTTTGCCATTTCATTGACCTCCTGTGTTAGTGTTTATTTGTTTTTTTTGCGGAAGATGTGCTTTTCAGCATACAGATTAGGAACATATCCGTTTATTATTATAGTAAGTCCCGCTCTCAGTGTCAAGGCGGGCATGTTTCCACACGGCTAACAATTTCGACCATTCGTGACCTTTATATATTTTTCTGTTGCCATTCCCGGGGAAATGTAATATTATTAAAGAAATTTAGGGGCACTTCAAAATAATTCACAGCTATTGTTTCTTGCGTCCTTTTTTTGTCCGCGAAAGGAGATTCCATTATGCCAGCACGAATGAAAATACGCTCCGCCTACTCTACGCTGCCGACCGCTGAGCGTAAAGTCGCCGATTTCATACTTGAAAATCCCGACAAGGCTTCGCTCATGGTGATAAACGAGATCGCAGCAGCAGCCGATGTTTCGGTTCCCTCGGTCACACGTCTTGCCAAAAAGCTTGGCTATAACGGCTTTATGGACTTTCGCGTGGCGCTTGCCGCGGGCAGCGCGTCGATAACCTCGCTAAAGAGCGGCCCCATTCAAAGCGATGATAACGACCACGCGGTGATAGAAAAAATATTCCTCTCATATATGCGCTCCATCGAGGATACGCTCAAGGCCATTGACCGCGAGGCGCTCATCGCTCTTTCCGAGCGAATGATAAAGGCCAGCCGCATCTTCATTTTCGGCGCAGGCAGCTCGGCCATGCTCGCGGCGGATTTTGCCCTGCAGCTCAATATGCTCGGCTATGACGCCACCGCCGTTTCCGACCCCGTAGTTATGGAAATGTATTGCGCCCGCTTCAACGAAAACGATGTTTTCATAGGCATATCGCGCAGCGGCCGCACCAAGAACATACTCGACAGCCTTCGCGCAGCAAAAAAACGCGGCAGCTTCTGCGCCTTCGTCAGCAACTATATCACAAGCCCCGCCGCGCAGATAGCGGACAGCTTTTTCTGCACCGCCCGCGTTGACGACCTTCGCACGGTGGTCGGGCGCGAATCAAATGTATCGATGTATACGCTTACAGGCTCGCTCTTAGTGCTGATCTCAAGAAAAGAGAAAAAATAAGCGCGGCCTTCGATCACCGATAAGCGCCTTAACAGTAAAAAAACGGGACGGCTCAGGCCGTCCCTTGTTTTTATGTTTTCACGCTTACGCGGCTTTGCCTCAGGCTCTTCCGTATATCCTCGTCATGTCTCCTATCTCGCTTGCGAGCTCTTCACGCATATCGCTTTTCTTCATGCGCCATTTCCAGTTTTCGCCCACCGTGCCGGGAACGTTTATCCGCGTCTGCGCGCCCGTTTCAAGATAATCCTGCATACAGGCGACAAAAAGCTCCGCAACGCTGCCCATGCCGCCGCGCAGCATTCCCCTGCAAAGCCCCTCATCTTCGTTCAAGCCGAGATAAAGCTTTGAAAAAGCAACGTCGTCCGGCGCGGCTTCGTCAAACCATGCCTTTAAGGTGGTGTTGTCGTGAGTGCCGGTATAGCAAACGCAGTGAGAGTCGTAGTTATGGGGCAGATAATCGCTTGGCTCGCGCGAATCAAAGGCGAACTGCAGCACCTTCATGCCCGGATAGCCCGATTCTTCAAGCAGCGCCCTGACGTCCTCGGAAAGAAAGCCAAGATCCTCCGCTATGATCGGATAATCGGGAAAGCTCTTATGCAGCGCCTCTATAAAATCAGTGCCGGGGCCTTTTATCCACTCGCCTCCGCGCGCCGTTTCATCTCCGTAGGGAACGCGCCAGTATGCCGCAAGCCCGCGAAAATGATCTATGCGTATCACGTCAAATAGCTTTGCGCAGCCGTCTATGCGCCGCATCCACCACGCATAGCCGTTTTCTTTCATCCTGCCCCATGCGTAAAGCGGATTTCCCCAAAGCTGCCCGTCCGCGTTGAAATAATCGGGAGGCACGCCCGCAACGCCTAAGGGCAGGCCGTTTTCATCAAGCTGAAAGTTTTCCGGCGAAGCCCAAACGTCCACCGAATCGCGCGGCATATAAATGGGAAGATCGCCTATTATGCTTATGCCCAGCTCCTTCGCGTATGAGCGCAGCTCGAACCACTGCGAATAAAACTCCGCCTGCAAAAACACATGAAAGCCTATCTCCTCGCAAAGCGTGGCGCGGTAATTTTCAAGCGCCTCGGGTCTGCGAAGGCGTATCTCCTCCGGCCATTCCCAATAGGGAGCGCCGCCGTAAAGAGACTTGCAGGCCATAAACAGTCCGTAATCGGGCAGCCAGTCCTTTTGCTCTTCAAGAAAATCCGCCTGAGATTCTCCTTTTTGCTTTGCCCTGAGATATGCCTTCTTGAGCAGCGGATATCTCTCGCGGTAAAGCCTTCCGTAATCTATCCTTTCATCCTCGCATTTCGCGGCCTCAAGCTCTTCTTTTGTGAGCAGCTCGCGCTCGCAAAGCTTTTCTATATCGATAAAATAAGGATTGCCCGCAAATGATGAAAAGGATTGATAGGGCGAGTCCCCGTATGAGGTCGGCCCTATGGGGAGCACCTGCCAATAGCTTTGCTTCGCCATATGCATAAGGTCGGCAAAGTCACGTGCGCTTTGACCAAAATCGCCTATGCCGTAGGGCGAGGGCAGTGAGAACACTGGAAGTAAAGTTCCGCTTGCTCGTTTCATAAAAAACCCCGTTACAAGATTTAGTAATAATTACTAATCAGCAATTAATAATTATTCGGACGCAACAGCGTAAAACGCCTTTTCCGGCGCGAAAGACCGCAGAGTGTGATCTCACGGAAATCCTATGAATTTTCGTGAGGCGCGGAGCGCTTATCCCTTTACCGCTCCGTCGGTAACTCCCTTGATGATGTATTTCTGGCAGGAGAGGTAGAAAATGATTATCGGGATTATCGCGAGCACAAGGCAGGCCATGATAGCGCCCATGTCAACGCGCCCGTAACCACCGCGCAAATACTGCACCACAATAGGTATGGTCTTGTATTTTTTAAGGTCGAGCACGAGATAGGGCAGCAGATAATCGTTCCATATCCACATAGTCTCGAGTATGCCTACCGAAATATATGTTGGCTTCATTATCGGCAGCACTATGCGGAAAAAGGTCTGTAGCGGCGAGCAGCCGTCTATCATGGCGGCCTCTTCTATCTCTATCGGTATCCCCTTTACAAAACCCGAGAACATAAATACCGCCAGTCCCGCGCCAAAGCCCAGATAAATGATGATTATTCCCCATGGCGTGTTGAGCTTTAGCATATCGGCCGTCTTTGAAAGCGTGAACATGACCATCTGGAAGGGGACTACCATAGAAAATACGCAAAGATAATACATCACCTTCGTGCCCACGTTTTTAACGCGGGTTATGAACCACGCGCACATCGAGCAGCAAATGAGTATGGCCA
>CAYPAH010000156.1:0-4509 GCA_964408655.1 uncultured Oscillospiraceae bacterium
AAATCGAAGAGGCCGCGCTGACGGGCGAATCTGTACCCGTGGGCAAAATTATCGATATGCTCATCGGCAACGAAAAGAATGAGGTTGCTTTGGGCGACCGTAAAAATATGGTTTACATGGGCTCCACGGTTGTTTACGGCAGGGGCAAGGCTGTAGTTGTCGCGACAGGCATGCAAACCGAAATGGGCAAAATTGCAGATGCAATTGCCAAAACTGAAGAGGGCGCAACACCGCTTCAAATCAAGCTCAATCAGCTTTCAAAAATCCTTACCGTGCTTGTGCTCGGTATCTGCGTTTTCATTTTCGCGTTCAGCATCCTTATGGATTTGGAAATGTTCAGGGAACCCGCTAGCGTAATTTTCAAAAACATTCTTGAAATATTCATGGTCGCCGTTTCACTTGCCGTCGCGGCAATACCGGAGGGCCTCGCGGCCGTTGTGACGGTTGTGCTTTCGATAGGCGTAACGAATATGTCAAAGAAGAACGCTATTATCCGTAAGCTTACCGCGGTTGAAACGCTTGGCTGCGCGCAGATAATTTGCAGTGATAAGACGGGCACCCTTACCCAGAATAAAATGACCGTGGTTGCCCACTGGCCGGAAAGCAACCTTAAATCCCTGGCGGAGGCCATGGCTCTTTGCAACGACGCGGAGCCCGATGAAAACGAAAACGCCGTTGGCGAGCCTACGGAATGCGCGCTGGTGAATTTCGCCACGGCAAACGGATATAAAAAACCCGAGCTTAAAAAAGAATTGCCGCGCGTGGCGGAGGCTCCTTTTGACAGTATGCGCAAGATGATGAGCACGCTGCACAAAACGGAAAACGGAGTGATACAGTTTACAAAGGGCGCTCCCGACGAGTTGCTGCGCCTTTGCACGCATTACTTTGAAAACGGCGAAAAACGCGAGATGACTGATGAAAAGCGCGCCGAGATACTTGCAAAAAACAAGGAATATGCGGGTAAAGCGCTGCGCGTATTATGCGCTGCCTCGCGAAGCTATAACGAGCTGCCAAATGATCTGTCGGCGAGCGCTTTGGAACGCGAGCTTTGCTTTATCGGCCTTACCGGCATGATCGACCCGGTGCGTCCCGAAGTCAAGGGAGCGATAGATAAGTGCCGTATGGCTGGGATACGGCCTATTATGATAACGGGTGACCATCGTGACACAGCAACGGCCATAGCTATGGAGCTTGGCATAATAGACGATCCGTCGCAGGCCATTACGGGAGCCATGCTCGAAGAGATCGACGACGAGCTTTTTGACCAGACGGTTGATAATTACAGCGTATATGCCCGCGTACAGCCGGAGCACAAGGTGAGAATAGTCAACGCATGGCGCAAGCGCGGCTGCGTTACGGCCATGACGGGCGACGGGGTAAACGACGCGCCCTCCATCAAAAATGCCGATATAGGCGTAGGCATGGGCATAACGGGCACAGACGTCACGAAAAACGTTGCCGACATGGTGCTTGCCGACGATAATTTTGCCACTATTGTAGGCGCGGTCGAAGAAGGCCGGCGTATCTATGATAATATCCGAAAGGCGATACAATTCCTGCTTTCTTCAAACATGAGCGAGGTCTTGAGCATCTTCACGGCTACGCTTATGGGCTTCACTATATTAAAGCCTGTGCATCTTCTTTGGATAAATTTGATTACGGACTGCTTCCCCGCGCTGGCGCTTGGAACTGAAGCCGCGGAAAGCGATTTGATGGCGCGCCGCCCGCGCGACGCTCACGACGGAATATTTGCCGGAGGAGTCGGCGTGGATGTGGCTTATCAGGGAATGCTGGTGACGATATTGACCCTTGCGGCATACTTTATCGGCCACTATATGGAATCGGGCATATGGGAGATAACCAACAGTGCCGACGGCATGACGATGGCATTTTTAACGATGAGCATGGCCGAGATATTCCACAGCTTCAACATGCGCTCGCAGCGCGGCAGCGTCTTTGGCATGAAGACGGAGAACAAGCTTCTTTGGGGTGCCGGAGCCTTGAGCCTCATTTTGACTACGGCAGTACTTTATGTGCCTTTCCTTGCAAATGCTTTTGACTTTGAAATGATAAGCTTTGCCGAATACGCAGTGGCTCTCGTGCTTGCCTTCTGCATAATCCCCATAGTTGAGCTGGTCAAATTCTTCCAGCGTAAAGCCGCCAAGAAGCAGGGCAAATGAAGCGCAGAGGCGCGGGTCTAAGTCCCATCCAAATGCTGGCTCTTGGATTTGCCGCGATAATATTATTCGGCGCTTTGCTGCTTTCTTTGCCGATCGCCAATCGGAACGGAGAAGCTCTGACGTTTTATGATTCGCTTTTCACAGCGACCTCGGCCACCTGCGTAACGGGATTGATCGTGCGTGATACATATACGCAGTTTTCATGGTTCGGGCAGTTTGTGATACTTCTGCTTATTCAGATCGGCGGACTTGGTTTTATGACGATAGCCGTCTTCCTTTCTATGGCAGCGGGCAAGAGGATAGGGCTTAAAGAGCGTTCTATACTTATGGAGGCCGTAAGCTCTATGCAGCTTGGCGGAGTGGTGAAGCTTGTAAAGCGCATTCTTTTCGGCACGCTTATTGTTGAAGGCCTCGGCGCGTTACTTTTAAGCTTTCGCTTTGTGCCGCTCTTTGGCTGGGCGGAAGGAATATGGTGCGGCATTTTTCACTCTATTTCAGCATTTTGCATCGCCGGCTTTGATATACTCGGCAGGATAGAGCCTTATTGCTCGCTGCACTATTTCGCTAACGATATAACGGTAAACCTTGTGATCGCGGCTTTGATACTTATAGGCGGGATAGGCTTTGTCGTGTGGGATGACATAGCGCAAAACGGACTGCATTTTTCAAAGTACCGGCTGCACACTAAGATAATGCTGAGCGCCACGCTTTGCCTTCTGATAATTCCTGCGCTGATGTTTTTCTTTCTGGAAAGTAAAAATGCGTTTTACGGCATGAGTACTGGCGAAAAGATAGTCGCTTCTTTGTTTCAGGCGGTCACGCCAAGAACGGCGGGTTTTGAGACAGTGGGCATGAGCGAACTGAGTACCCCGGGAAATTATCTTGTTACGCTGCTTATGATTATCGGCGGCGGCGCAGGCTCTACAGCCGGCGGCGTAAAAGTGTCCACAGTGGTCGCGGTGCTTCTTTCGGCGCTTGCATATCTGCAAAAGAGGGAAGACGTTAACGCCTTCAAGAGAAGGATAGACAGCAATACCTTGCGGAAGGCTCTTTGCGCTATAATCATATATCTGATAAGCTTGGTAACAGCCTGCTTCATACTCACGATTCTTGAAAAGCAGCCCTTGCAGCTTTTGATGTTTGAAACGGCTTCGGCTTTGGGTACCGTAGGGCTGACTATGGGAATAACGGGCAAGCTGCTTCCGCTTTCGCGTTTTATCCTGATGCTGCTTATGTATACGGGACGTATTGGAAGCTTGTCCGTGGCAATGGCGGTGTTTGAAAACAGAAGCTCGGCAAAGGTGAGACTTCCGGAAGAAAAAATAATCGTATAAAGGGGAAATGACATGCGCTCTATGCTGGTGATAGGCCTTGGAAGATTCGGGGGCAATCTTGCGAAAAAACTTACCGAGATAGGTAACGAGGTAATGGCTGTAGACCGTGATGAAAGCGCGGTGAATGCGGTAGCCTCCGGCGTGACCGCCGCGCAGATAGGCGATTGCTGCGATGAAGAGGTGCTGCGCTCTTTAGGCGTAAACAATTTTGACGTTTGCTTTGTTTGTACCAGCAACGATTTGCAGTCCTCACTGGAAATAACGTCTCTTTTAAAGGAACTTGGAGCGGCTCGTGTGGTTACAAAAACCGACAGGGAGATACACGCCAAGTTTTTGCGCAAGGTCGGCGCTGATGAAATAGTGAATCCCGAGCGGGATATGGCATGGCGAACGGCCATGCGCTTTAGCACAAAAAATGCATTTGATTATTTCGAACTTACCCCCGAATATGCTATAGTAGAGATACTGGTTCCGGAAAAATGGGAGAATAAGACCATAATCGAGATTAATGTGAGATCAAAATATAACGTAAATGTTATTGCCGTAAAACAAAATGAAAGAGTAACGCCGATAGTATCGGCTGATTTCATGTTTGAAAAGGGCGAACATATTTTCGTGGCGGGCGGTAAGACCGATATTATCCGCCTGACTAATTGAATAATAAAACAAGCAGGAGGGAGCGCAACTATGGACACAAGAATGTTTGGAGCTGCACTGGCGCTGATAGGGCAGATAGCAGACCCTAAGGGGAGCACTAAGCCGCGCATAGAGACAACGCCCCAAAAACCGGAATATACCATGAAGCCCATAGATCAGCCTTTTCCGCGCAGCACGCCGGAGTCCCAGGGCATCGAATCAAAACGGGTAAAAGAATATCTTAGAGCTCTGGAAGGGGACGAGACGCTTGATCCCCATAATGTGATGATACTGCGTAACGGCAATATCATAGCGGAGGCTTCATATGGCGCTTACGACAGGCGCATTTGGCATATAAC
>CAYPAH010000157.1:0-1397 GCA_964408655.1 uncultured Oscillospiraceae bacterium
AACGCCTGCGAGAGCCTTAAATGCCTTGGTGTGCATACCGACGGAGGCATGACGGAATATATGCTGCATCCGGCGCATCAGCTGGTGCCGCTTTCCGATAAGATCTCATGGGAGCTTGCGCCGCTTTCGGAGCCTTTGACCATATCTATGCACGCGGTGCATCGTTCAAGGCTTGGCGCGGGAGAGCACATGGCGATCTTCGGCGCGGGAGCTATCGGGCTCTTGGCGGCGCTTGGCGCTATTGCCTACGGCGCCACGCCCATACTTATAGATCCGGTCAGGGAAAGGCTTGATTATGCCAATAAGCTTGGCATAAAAAACACCATATGCATTCCGGATGAGGACGCGGTAAGAAAGATATCTGAAATAACCAGCGGCCGCATGGCGGAGGTCGTTATGGAGGCTTCCGGCGCGAATGCGGCTATTCGCAGCTGTTTTGATGTGGCTTCTTATGTTGGCAGGATAGTTTTGACAGGCTGGCCGAAGAAGCCGACGGAACTGCCCACGGACATCATCACAAAGAAAGAGCTGGACGTGCTGGGCGGAAGAAACAGCAAGGCCGAGTTTCAGGAGGCTTTGGAGCTTATCGAAAGCGGAAGGGTGAATGTGCAGGGAGTGCTGAGCAAGGTGATAAAACTTGACGAAGTTCCAGACGCCATACGCGAGCTTTCGGATTATCCGGGGCGTTATCTCAAGATCGTTGCGCTGACCGACTGAGCGGGAGGTATGAAAAGCATGAACATACCGTTTAAGCCCGATTTTTCCGGCAGAGTGGCCGTCGTAACAGGCGGATCAGGCGTATTATGCAGCGATTTTTGCAGGGCTTTGGCTCTTTGCGGGGCAAAGGTGGCGATAGTTAACCGAAGGATCGAAAAAGGGAAGGCGCTGGCTGACGAGATAGCGGCCGCCGGAGGCGAGGCGGAGGCGTTTTCAGCCGATGTAACGAAGAAGGAAAGCATAATCGCCGCGCATGAGGCTATACTCAAGCGTTTCGGCCTCTGTGATTTTTTGATAAACGGCGCGGGCGGAAACAATCCGCGCGCCACTACCGACGATGAACTGTTTTCCGCCGATATAGCCGCTGACGAAGGCAAAAAAAGCTTTTTTGATCTGGACGCGGAGGGCATATCATATGTGTTTGACCTGAACCTTACAGGAACGGTGCTTGCGTCACAATGTTTTGCAAAGGATATGCTGCAAAAGGGCAGGGGGGTCATCCTCAACCTCAGCTCGCTCAACGCATATACTCCGCTGACGAAAATTCCGGCGTATAGCGCCGCCAAAGCGGCGGTGTCAAATTTCACTCAGTGGATGGCCGTATATATGGCCAAGAGTGGCGTGCGTGTAAACGCTATCGCGCCCGGTTTTTTTTCAACGGAGCAAAACAGAACGCTGCT
>CAYPAH010000157.1:1407-4468 GCA_964408655.1 uncultured Oscillospiraceae bacterium
CCCGACAACACGCCTACCGCGCGTTCGGAAAAAATATTGCGAGGCACTCCCATGGGAAGATTTGGCGAGCCTTCAGAGCTGCTTGGCACGCTGCTGTGGCTGCTCGATGATAATTCCTCCGGCTTTGTGACGGGTGTTGTTGTGCCTGTGGACGGTGGCTTTTGCGCATACAGCGGCGTTTGACGCGCCGAAAAATAAATATTATGGGGAACGACGAAAATGAAGATTAAAGAAGGATGCAAGTATAACCTGATCGTGCCAACCAGCATGGGCTTGCGCATAACTCCCAAGTTTCGCCAGCCGGTGCATGTAAGCCGTGAATTTGTCATGCAGGCCAACAGCGCCGAGAGCAATGTGCTGGGCGTTTCAAGCGCGCTGGGTCTAAAAACGAAGGTGCTTACCAACTTCGTAAAGGATAGTCCCATAGCTGAATTTATCAAGGCGGAGCTTCGCGCGCGCAATGTGGATTATGAAGGTCCTGAGCTGCCTCAAGGCGGCCCGTGGGGTTACCGGCATCAGATAAACGTGGCGGACTGCGGCTTTGGGCTAAGAGGAGCAAGAGTCTGGAACGACCGCGCCGGCGAAGTCGGCAGAGTGCTGAGCTCTAAGGATTTTGATATGCAGCGCATCTTTGCCGTGGAGGGCGTGCAGATATTGCACATGTCCGGCCTTTTTGCCGCCATGTCGCCTGAAAGCATTCAGTTTTGCCTGGATTGCGCTCATGCCGCCAAGGATGCGGGATCGATAATAAGCTTTGATATGAACTATCGCGCCTCTTTCTGGCAGGGCAGAGAGCTCGAACTCAGAAAGGCGTTTAGTGAGCTGGCCTCTATTTCTGACATACTTGTTGGCAACGAGGAGGATTTTCAGCTTGCGCTGGGCATAAAAGGCCCCGAAGCCGGAGGACGGGATCTTGCCGCCAAGATCGAAAGCTTTAAGGGCATGATCGAAGAGGCAAAAAAGAGCTATCCTACGGCCAAAGTTTTTGCCACTACCCTGCGCGAGGTGTTAAGCGCCAACGAAAACCTGTGGGGCGCGATAATGCAGGCGGATGGCAAGTGGTATGTTGAAGAGCCCCGAAGCATTCCCGTGCTTGACCGCATCGGCGGCGGCGACGGCTTTGTAAGCGGACTGCTTTACGGCATTTTAAGGGGCTGGGAACCGGAAAAATGGCTGCAATTCGCATGGGCTTCCGGCGCTCTGGTCGTCACCTTGCTCACGGATTATGCTACCCCTGCCGACGAGGAGCAGATATGGAGCATATACGAAGGCAACGCCAGAGTGAAACGCTGAAAAAAATGTGAGGTCAAAAAAATGAAAAAAGCCGACATTGCTCTCATAGGGCTTGCCGTAATGGGCGAGAATCTTGTGATGAATATGGAATCCAAGGGATTTACCGTCGCGGTGTATAACCGCACCGTTTCAAAGGTGGACGCATTTATTGCAGGCAGAGGCGCGGGAAAAAACATCATAGGCGTCCACGATCTCAAGGAGCTGGCCGAAGTGCTGCAAAAGCCCCGCAAGGTTATGATGATGGTCAAGGCGGGAGAGGCTGTAGATCTTACCATCGCGCAGCTTCTTGGGGTATTGGAACCGGGCGACATAATAATCGACGGCGGAAATTCTCACTTTCCCGACACGACGCGAAGAGCAAGGCAGCTTGAAGAGCGGGGACTTTTATATGTGGGCACGGGCGTTTCGGGCGGCGAGGAGGGGGCTCTCAAGGGCCCGTCCATGATGCCGGGCGGCTCGCCTGCCGCGTGGCCGGAGATCAAGCCTATATTTCAGTCCATTTGCGCAAAGGTAGAGGACGGTTCTCCCTGCTGCGACTGGGTAGGCGAGGGCGGCGCCGGACATTTTGTGAAAATGGTGCATAACGGCATTGAATATGGCGACATGCAGCTCATTTGCGAGGCGTATCAGCTTATGCGCGATATGCTTGGCATGAGCGCGGAAGAAATGCACGAGATATTCGAGGAATGGAACAAAACGGAGCTGAACAGCTATCTGATCGAAATAACTTCGGACATATTGGCCTATAAGGATGCTGACGGCCTGCCGCTTGTGGATAAAATTCTCGACGCCGCGGGACAAAAGGGCACCGGAAAGTGGACGGCTATATCCGCTCTGGACGAAGGATCGCCGCTTACGCTGATAAGCGAAGCCGTGTATGCGCGCTGTCTTTCCGCAATGAAGGATGAGCGCGTGTCGGCAGCAGAGCGCTATGGAAGAAAAATAAAGGCATATTCGGGCGATAAGTCTGCTTTTGCCGGAAAAATACGCAAGGCGCTTTATGCTTCCAAGATCATTTCGTATGCGCAAGGCTACGCGCTGATGCAAAGCGCCGCGGACAGCTTCGGCTGGAAGCTCAATTATGGCGGCATAGCGCTGATGTGGCGTGGAGGCTGCATTATCCGCAGCGTTTTTCTTGGCAAGATAAAAGAAGCTTACGATAATGATTCGGGTCTTAGAAATCTATTGCTCAGCCCCTTCTTCCAAACAGTCATCGATGATTGTCAGGCCGACTGGCGCGACGTTGTTGCCGAGGCCGTCCGCTCGGGCATACCCGTTCCCGCCATGAGCGCGGCGCTCTCATATTTTGACGCTTACACCTGCCCGCGCCTGCCGGCCAATCTGCTTCAGGCGCAGCGCGATTATTTCGGCGCGCACACATATGAGCGTGTGGACGGCGCGCGCGGCGAATTTCACCACACTAACTGGACAGGACACGGAGGCGACACTGCGGCGTCTACCTACAATGTTTGACAGCGGACGAAAAGTGAGGGAGAGCATATGATACTCACGGCAAAAAACGAGGGAGAAAGCGGCCTTGGCAGGCATGAGATCACCGGGCTGCTCGAGCGCTCTTTAGAGGGCAGAAAGCTTAACAAGGTGCTTATTCTCCCGCCTGATTTTTCACGTTATCATTCCAACGCCGGATTTATCACTTCTGAATACAGACGTATTTTGCTTGAGCGCGGCTGCAAGGTGGATATAATGCCCGCCCTTGAATTAGTAGATTTCAACTATTTTTATGGCAACATCCATTCCGTGAAGGGCA
>CAYPAH010000158.1:0-652 GCA_964408655.1 uncultured Oscillospiraceae bacterium
CGTGCAGCGAAGCACGGCCTCGCCGCAGATTATCTCGTTGCTTTCCGAGCTTCCGTTTTTTAACACGGAAGAGATGGTTCCCTGCAATGATTTAAAAGCTTCGAGGGAATCTAAAGCGTCGTCCGCGTCTCCGCCGAGAAGGCGCACGGAGGAAGGATTATATTGCGTTATCTCGCCGTTTTCATCAAAGCCGATTATGCCCTCGCCCAAGCCGAAAAGTATGGCGCGAAGGCGGTTGCGCTCAAAGGTAAGATCGTTTATGGTTTCGGAAAGAGCCTTGGAAAGATAATTAAGCGCCCGTCCGAGCTGAGCCAGCTCGCCGTCGCCAACATCATCTGCGCGGGCGGAAAAGTCGCCGCAGGCCATCGCGTCGGCGGAGCGTATCATTTGATAGATAGGCTTAGCCAGACTGCGCGAGCCAAGATAAGCCGGAACGATCATTATGACCGTAATAACGAGCATACTTATGATAAGCGCATAGGTCAGGCTTTGCAGAGCCGTTGAAACCTCTTTTAAAGGCTTCACCATAAATACGGCGCCGATTACCTCGTCGCCTGCGTTGTTGAAAACAGGTTCTCCGAGAATTACGCCAGCGCCGCGCAGCGTGCCGTTGGTATAAAAGCTTTTTCCTTCTTTAACGATCAAGGGCAGC
>CAYPAH010000158.1:662-4446 GCA_964408655.1 uncultured Oscillospiraceae bacterium
ATCCTTGGTGGCTTTTATATTCAAGTCGTTGCTGTCGTTTGATTTGGGATAAACGAAAAGATTGCCTGAAGCATCGTAAACATAAAGCGACGCATCCCAAATGCGGTATTCCGAACCTACGGAGCGGGAATATGCCGCCTGCGATATGTCGCCCTCCATATATTCTCTTGTTATTTCCGCCACATATTTAACGCGCGGTTCGATCTCCTTGACCTTGAGACGTGAAAAAACTGAAATGCCCGTGTAATTAAAAATCAGCGCCGTAAGCACGGCGCTAAGTATGACCGTTAAAAGGATCAGCCACATCATTTTTGAAAGCATCGAGCTTTTCATGCGTTGCCGGCCTCGAATTTATAGCCTACGCCATAAACGGTTTTTATGCTCCATTCGGTCCCTTCCTGAGGGAGCTTTTGACGGATGCGCTTTATCTGCGTATCGACGGCGCGGGTATCTCCGAAATAATCGTAGCCCCATACCTCCGAAAGTATTTTTTCTCTGTCGAATACACGGCCGGGATGCGCGGCCAGCATGTAAAGAACCTCGACTTCCTTTGGAGTAAAGGGGATAGACTCTCCGTCAAGGCGCACGTCATAGCTGGAAATATTGATCTCCAGACCCGGATAATGCAATACCTTTTGAGGATCATCCTTCGCGGCGCTGAAACGCCACAATACGGCTTTCACGCGGGCAACGACCTCGCGTGCGCTGAAGGGTTTGACGATATAATCATCCGCGCCAAGTTCAAGGCCGATTATTCGGTCGATCTCTTCGCTTTTAGCCGTAAGCATGATAATAGGAACGCGGCTTTTTGCCCGCAGTTCGCGGCATACGTCCGTTCCGGATTTTTTTGGCATCATCAAATCAAGAATAATAAGGTCGGGCTTTAAAAGCTCGGCTTTTTCAATAGCCTCCTGACCATCAAGAGCGGAAGCATAGCTAAAGCCTTCGTTTTCAAGATAAACCCCCAGAGTTTCATGTATTATCTGCTGATCGTCACAAATCAGAACAAGCTGCTTTCCCATATAATCACCTCATATAAAATTATAACCGTCAAAGGAAATTGGCGCAATAGCAGGAAGCGAACTGCCATAATTGTACGAAATTCCGACAAATTGTAATGTTGAAAACAAATACAGTATGTTATAATGGCTTTTATGAGAAGAAAGAGCATTAAATCATTTATTCTTTGCATTTTTATTGCGGCGGCGATGCTTATAAGCGCCTGCTCAGGCGTGGTCGTTAATGCCGACGCAGAGTTGCGGGAGCTTTATATTAACGAGGTCATGTCCTCCAACGCGCACACCTTGAGCAGCGAGCTTCTTGGCACGCCGGATTGGATAGAGCTTTATAACGCATCGAATCACAGCATCGAGCTTGCGGATTACGGTCTGAGCGACAATATAAAAGAACCGCATAAATGGACTTTTCCCGAGATCACGATAGCGCCGGGCGAATATTTGCTAATATATGCCTGCAAACAGGATGCCGACATGTGCACGGGCTTTGCGCTTTCAAAAAGCGGAGAGTCATTATATCTTAGCGACGCATATTATAACATGCTTCAAATTCTGGATATGCCTGCCTTGGAGACGGACATTTCATATGCGCGGGATAAAAACGGCAGTTTCGGTTACTGCGCAGCTCCTACTCCAGGCAAAGAAAACGGAGAAGATATCGTCGAGACCATGAGCGCCATACAATATGCGGGCAGCGATTCGCTGCGCATAAGCGAGGTGCTTCCGAATAATCCCGGATTCGCCGTTTCAGAGGACGGCGGATATTATCCTTATGTAAAGCTTAAAAACACGGCGGACTCCCCCATTACTCTCGCATCGTTTTATTTATCGGATGACCGTACCGACTCGATGAAGTGGCAAATGCCTGACCTTACTCTTGCTCCGGGCTCGTTTACGCTCATCTATCTTTCGGGAAAGGATAAAACCGGAGCTGAGATACATGCGCCCTTTAAGCTTGGCAAGGATGATCTGAGCCTGTTTATAAGCGACATGCAGGGAAGCATATGCGATAGCATGAGCTGGGGCGCAGAACTGCCTGAGGGAGTGGCCGTAGTCGCCAACGAAAGCTATAGCGCGTTTCCTATGCCGTTTGGGGAAAACGACGTGCGAACCTTTACAAACACGCAATTCAGCGCGGCGGACGCTTCCGAACCCATATACCTTAACGAGGTTCTTCTGGAAAATAAATACAGTGTCACCGATGAGGATGGAGAGCGCAATGCATGGGCCGAGCTGTATAATAATTCCGGCGAGACTGTTTCGCTATATGGTTACTATCTCTCTGACGATGCACAAAAGCCGCTGAAATGGGCTTTTCCCGAAAATTCACAGATAGAGCCCGGCGGATATCTGCTGATCTATCTTGACGGCAAGGATCGCTCGGCTGAGCAGCTTCATAGCTCATTCTCTCTTTCGCGCAGCGATGGAGCTATCCTGCTGACTAATAAAAACGGACTTAAGCTGCAACAGATCGATATAGATCCTTCATTGGGAGATAATATCTCAGTAGGACGCGGCGATGGCGGAGAGACAGTTTATTTCACCACGCCAACTCCCAATGCAAAGAACAGCACTCATTCCTTTGAAACCATGGGCGCGGTTTCCGTGACAAATATGAAAGGCGTATATATCTCCGAGGTATGCGCTGCAAACGCGGCAAAAAGCGGTAAAACAGACTGGATAGAGCTGCACAACGCCTCGGAGCGTGACGTCGATCTAAAGGGATGGAAACTGAGCGACGATCCCGATGAGCCGGAACGCTTTATTTTTTCGGAGCTTATCATCAAGGCCGGTGAATACAAAACAATAAACGCAACAACGGCGAGCGTAGAACAAGAGGGCGTTACGGCGCCCTTTGGTATATCGGCAAGCGGAGAAACGCTTATACTGCGCGATGATAATGACGAGATCAAAGATATTTTCAACACCGGCGCTCTTAGAAACGGAGTAAGCTCAGGAAGAGGCAACGAGACAAGTGAAAGAGTTTTTTTTACCTCTCTTACTCCGGGCGAAGCAAACGCACAGGCTGTTGCGCAAAGCTATGTGCTGCCTCCTGTGTTGAGCGAAACAGAACTTTACCATCAGGAAGCGTTTTCGCTTGAGATAAGCTGCTCCACTCCCGACGCCACGATTTATTATACGAAAGACGGCAGCAAGCCAACGGCCGAATCGCCCGTATATACATCTCCCATAAGCATATCGGGAAATACGATAATCAAAGCCAAGGCTGTAAAGGCGGGTATGCTTGAGTCGGATATGACTGTATCGACATATGTCTTTGGCGACAAGCATACACTTCCCGTTGTGTGTTTATCTACGGACAGCGAATCCTTCGATCAGGTATATTCTGTTATAGACCGCTGGCAGAAGGTAGAGCGTGAGGCTTACTGCGAATATTTCGAAACGGATGGAAAGCTTGGGACCTCATTCCCATGCGGAATAAGGGTGAACGGAGCCTCGACCCTGCTGGCGAGACAAAAATCGCTCTCTATTTTTCTTAGAGGAGGCTATGGCGTATCGGAAAGCCGATATCCCTTCTTTCCGGAAAATTCTGTTTCAGTCTATCATTCCTTATGCGTGCGAAATTCGGGACAGGACAGAGACAAGGCGCGTGTGAGGGACTCACTCTTTGCAAAGGCGGTAAAAGGGCTGCATATAGAAACCGTTGAAACAAAGCCGGTTATCGTTTATATAAACGCGCAGTATTGGGGCATATATGACCTGAATGAAAACCAGAATGAAGACTTTATGGCTACGCATTATGGCGT
>CAYPAH010000159.1:0-4385 GCA_964408655.1 uncultured Oscillospiraceae bacterium
TAACTGTTTGGCAAAAGAAAACGGGACATAACTGCGAAGAATTTTTTTGTATATAATGTGATTCCGCGCTCCCCCCTGCTATTTTGCTTGAAGGAACAGCTCTGCGCGACATGACTTTTCTACAGTATGGTTACTATATCATAAACGCGCTGATAATTCCAGTCAAACAGGCACTTTTTACTCCTTTCTTCTCGTGTTATAGCTTCAGCACCGTGCAGCGCATGACATAACAGGCTCAACCCGCGGGTCACGGCGAACAACGGCTCCAGAAGATGGGACGTGGCCGGCTTTCCCTTGTTCGTCCGCGTTCGGCGCTTCGATCTCCCGGATCGCATCATCAAGAATGGTGAACACGATAGCGCGGTAGGAGTCGACCACGCGCTTGACGTGAGGCACCTCGGCTAGATACAATAATGAAGAACTATTTTGTTGTAAAAAATTGTGGAAAAGGATTTCAGATATGGCGGAAAAGATAAGCTTTAGATTTGCTGAAAAAGAAGACGTGTCATTGATATTGAGCTTTATTAAAGAGCTTGCGGAATATGAAAAGATGTTAGATGAAGTGGTCGCCACGGAAGAATTGCTCAGTGAATGGCTTTTTGAAAAACAAAAGGCCGAGGTGATATTTGCCGTATGCGAAGGGAAAGAGGTCGGCTTTGCGCTCTTCTTTCATAATTTTTCAACCTTTTTGGGCAGAGCCGGTCTTTATCTTGAAGATCTTTATGTCAAGCCGGAATATAGGGGCAGAGGCATAGGCAAGGCGGTCTTTAAACGGCTTGCGCGGATAGCCGCCGAACGCGGCTGCGGGCGGCTGGAATGGTGGTGTCTGGACTGGAACAGGCCGAGTATAGATTTTTACTTATCCATGGGCGCCGAGCCTATGAAGGACTGGACGGTCTACAGGCTCGCCGGAAAAACTCTGGAGGAGCTGGCGAAGTGAAACGAAAGGGAAGAAACTATGACGATCATTGGCGGCGCTGACGGCCCTACACAGATTTATATTGCCTCATCAACAGGCTGGCTCAACTGGTTTGGGCTCATTCTTGTTATATTGATCCTTTTGCCTAACATGATATGGGCTATCAAGAACAGGGATGCGGAAAACAAGTGTAAAAACCGCATGATGAATATTTTTGAACAGATAGGGCGCTACGGCTGCATGTTTTTGATGGTCTTCAACATCGGCGTCGCCGAATTCGGCTTTGCTTCGCCGGCCAGCTTTGTCATTTATCTGCTTGGCAACGTAGTTTTGCTGCTTTTCTACTGGGCATTCTGGGCTGTGTATATGAAAAAGCCGGGGGTGTTTGCGGCGCTCATGCTCTCTGTTTTACCGGCGCTTATCTTCTTGCTTTGCGGCATAACTCTGCGCCATTGGCTGCTTGCGGCCTTCGCTCTATTCTTTGGCATAGCGCATATATATGTGTCGCTTGCCAACGCAAAAGGCGGCACGGAGGGCTGAGCCCTTCTCAAAACTTGAAAAATAAAACAACAGACGGGTTTTATCCGTCTGTTGTTTTTGTCGATCGGGCTTTAATCTTCCCTGTATGAGATATCGAGCTCTATAAGCACGGCTTTAGCTTCGTCATATACGGATTTTATCGCGTGGTCGTCCTTTAGCGTCAGCTCGCCTTCTTTATAGTTTTCAAGCAGGGCGGCGCGAAGAGCTTCTGCGTCTACCTCGTTGCCAAGATAAAGTATGCGCTCCTCCTGCACCAGCACGGTGTTAGGGTCGCGCTTGGCGGTCTCCTCCGCCAGCACGCTTTGCGCGGTGTCAAGCTCGCTTTCAAGCTTTTCCTCAACATTTTGCACAGCGCCGCTGAGCGCTTCCTCCGCGCCGGGACCAAGCAGCCCGAGCCCTCTGCCCATCCAAAGAGCTAATAAGAGCAGGCCGAGCACTATTGCCAGAATCAAAATGCGAAGAGGCCGTACTCTCTTGCGTTTGCCTTGTTTATTGCGGTTTGCTTCCATCGTCGTTCTCCTTTATGTCATATTCTGCGGAATATACGTTGTTGCAGCTTTGCTTTACACGGGTGACTACCCTGCTTAGCAGCATGTAATCCGATTGATAGATATTGTGCCGGTCATATCTTAGGGATAAAAACGCTATCTGCTGCGAGTCGTTATCAAACGCGCCGCACAGTCGGGTGAGATCAGAAAGAAGCGCACGTTCAACGACGGCTTCATTGCTCCATGTCAATGAAAATTTGCGGGTAACATTTTCCGCTTCAACGCAAATGTCACGCGCGCCGTCCTCGCCGCTTTGCTCAACATATATCGTGATGATACGCGCTCTTTCATCCAAAGCATGAAAGCTGTCAACAGCGCGGGCGAGCCTTTCACCTTCGGCCAGCGCGGCGGCATATTCTTCTTCAAGTCTGGCTATGCTTTGCTCGTTTTCGGCCGCCGTTTCTTTCATTTGTTCAACGCTTGAGGCGGCGCTGTTGAGCACCAGAAATAAAAGGATCAGAATGACGTCAAGAAGCGCCGTCAGATCTATCACCGTGCGGCGCCACATCAGCGCTTCTCCCCGGCTCTGCGCTCAAAATAGAGACGCGCTGAATTTTCGTTATCCTCTATCCGGCCGGATATCCAGCCATCGATGGCTTTAAAAATAATAGCGAATACCAGACCCCAAAAGGTTGAGGTCAGCGCGCCGAAAAAGTTTGCCTGTATGTCCGCCTGACCCATTTGAGAGACCATCGGCAAAAGCGAGATCACAGTGCCGAGTATGCCAAGCAAAGGAAATATCACTATAAAATTTGCAAACATCCCGTAAGCTGAAAGCATTTTGCGGCGCAGCAAAACAACGTCATACTCGCGAACCTCCTGCATGGCGGTCTTAACAAGCTCGGCGCTTTGCTCTTCGGGCACATATACGGTTCGGTTCATTATAGCGAAAAACGCATTTGACCGTTTTAAACTTAGAATAAGAAAAAATATCGTTATTCCGGCAAGCAAAAAAACGATAAAATCATATTTAAGAAAGTTTTGCCATAAAACGGATGCAAGAGAGATCTGCGTCTGCATTCCGCCCTCCTCACGCTTATTTAAACATAATTATATAATATTTTTCGCCGCCATACAACAAAATTCGCGCCCGGACGGCGAGCTTAGCCTTGAAGTCCCCGGGACTGTCTTTCCATATCCTCTATCACTATGTCATATATTTCGCCGAGCGAAGCGCAGTATTCGAGAACCTTCCATGGCTCGTTTGTGTGAAAATGTATCTTTATCAGCCCGCCTCCGCCAACGGCCAGCAGGCAGTCACCCTTGAGGATATTGCAGAAATGGTCGTTTATCGCGTCTTCGTTTAGCTCTTTTCCTTCGATCAGCAGTTGGGTGTCGTATTTATATTCGAGCATTATATTTCTTCCTTTTTCGGCTTTATTTCGCAGATCCTGCAAATGGATTATACTATGACGCGGGATCGGCGGCAAGCGGCGCCTTTAAGAAGCGCATTGACATATTTTTTGCATTATAATATTGTATCAAAAAAGATACTGTCCGAGAGGTAATAGAAATGGAAAATATAGATATGCTTTTTGGCCGGCTTACGGAAAAAGATAACAATGCCGCCTGTGCAGCTATGGCGCGGCTCGAAGAGCAAAGCCGCGTTTCGAACGCTGTTTATCGCTATATGGACGCCTTTGCGCAGATGCTTAAAAACAAAAACTCATATGCCAGAAACCGTGCCTTAACGCTTATTGCCGCGAACGCAAGATGGGATGCGGAAAACAAGCTTGAAACCATACTTGAAGAATATCTTTTGCATATATCCGATCCGAAGCCCATAACTTCGAGGATCTGCATAAAGGGCTTGAGAGAGATAGCGCGAAGCAGGCCGCAATATGTATCGCGCATTATGAAGGCTCTTGAAAATGCCGACGCTGAAAAATATGCCGAGAGTATGCGTTCCCTTGTGGAAAAGGATATAGAAGAGTGTATATCGCTGCTGCGCGAAATACCGGAATCCATGCTTTGATGTTAAGAATGCAAAAGATAATGTTGATTGAAACAACGGCATTGACTTAGAGCAAGCTCCAGATGTTATGATATAAATATAATATTTTTATTATATATGGCAAGTAAAAATAAGGGGGAATACAACATGAATTACCGCGAGCTCGGGCGCACCGGAATAATGGTGAGCGAGATAGGCATGGGCTGTGAGGGCTTTGTAGAAAAACCTTATGAAACGATAAAAGAATTCGTGGATGTGATGGAAGCGGGCGGCGTCAACTGTATAGACCTTTATGCGCCGAATCCCGATATGCGCTCAAACCTCGGCAAGGCATTACGGGGACGCAGGGATAAATTCGTCTTACAGGCGCATCTTTGCACGATATGGAAGGACGGCCAATATAAGCGAAGCCGTGAGATAGGCG
>CAYPAH010000160.1:0-4362 GCA_964408655.1 uncultured Oscillospiraceae bacterium
CTGATTGTGAAGCCGCAATAATGGCCATGAAGTCAAAGTCACAACGGCTAATTTCTGATGCCCAAAAAATCCAGAGCGAAATGCGTTCAATCGACGAGCGGCTTGCGTCGGTTGACAAATACTATGTAAAAACAAAGAAAAAGAAGGAAGCCGAACTTGCTGGTGTAAAGGCAGAACAGTACAATGCCAATGGCGATTACTTTGAAACGCTTAACCAAATTAAAAAAGACTATACCGTAATAAACCGCAAATACTCTGAGGACATTCTACCCAGCTTGATTAACGGCCTTAATTATCTTTTTTCAAGCAAACGGAAGCGCGACTATGAGGAACTTATTATTCTTCTTAATACTGTTGAGGCGTTTGTAAGTGAGATTAGCTCCGTCATGCCGGAGCTGACGGCTGAAACTGTTTCTGATATGCGTGGCAGATACGAACAGCAGAGAACCGAACTTGTTGCTTCGCAAAAAGCAGCAATACAAAGTTTGGACGAACAGTATTCACGAGCTATAACCAATCTGGCTGCGAATATTGATACAAGGCTTAATGATATACTCCCTGACGAGCTTATCAACTACATAGCGTACTTGATGAACGGTTTTATTGCTTCGTTTGGGAAAGTTAATTCAAGCTGTTTTGTTGTGAATAATATTATGGTTCTTGGACTTGTAGACTATCCAATAGCAGAGTTCATACAGTCACAGACGCTTGCATCTTTTATCAATGAAAAATGCAAAAAGCTAATAGTGAATGGAAGCATAAAATTTCCTCTTTTCTGCTCAACGACATCTGCGTTACCCTTATATGTCAAGAAAGACGGGACAAGTTCTGAATCGGTCAAGCAGCTTGTACACGGAGTAATGTTCTCCTTTTTATCATCTACCTGTGTCTCAAAGCTAAAGCTCAGCGTGATCGATTGCGAAAATCATGGAAACAGCGTAGAACCCTATTTCGATGCAAGGAAAAAAATGCCAGAGCTCTTTGACGAACAATTTTACACCACTTACGATGAGGCTGCTGCAAAAATCCGCACACTGAATGATGAGGTCGAGCGTATTTCTCAGAATGTCCTCGGAACACAATTTGCTTCCATCTTTGGATACGCAAAAGAAAACCAAGAAAGCGAGTGTTCCATTGAACTGCTCACAATTTTCGACTTTCCAAAGGGACTTGACGAATATGCGCTTTCCGCGCTCAAAAACATTATCGTTCATGGCCCGCGATGTGGAATATATGTAACTATCACAGAAAGTAGCGAACTATCTGCAGACACGTATTCAAAAGAGTATATTAGTCATATCTCTAAAATATGCAAAGACTGTGTTATTGTACAACAAGACAATACATCGTTTTCAATAATGGGATTACGGTTTTTGTATTATTCGATGCCGTCTCGAAATGACTTTAATGCCTTTTTCTCTAGATACTTGTTAATAAATGAAGGCATAAAGAATCGAGGTATCGCATTTCCCTCTTTGATTAAGCACTTGGTGGATAGCCGAGATGAAAAGACATTGGAACAAAACATTAAGAGCATAGATGACATAATAGGCAAATACGATGATAGCTATGGTTGCGTTCCGGAAATAACAGCTAAATACCCTGAACAAGTGATTATTGGCCAAACACAGTATCCGGCTGATATATTTACAGATAGCTTTGGATATGAAAAAATCAAGGGGAGCTTTGCTGCAAAAAATGGTCGTATTGTTCTTCCTCTCTCTCTTGATTTGAGCCAATCCGCAAACCTGTTGTTATCTTTTGATGAGAGCAGAAGTGTGGATGTTGCGGCATTCACGCATCATATAATATGGAGCTTTCTTTCTGCGCTTCCAGTAACAAAAACCAACATAGTAATATTTGATGCGGAGAAAAAAGGCGGAAATGCCGTCCCATTTCTCGGATTCAAAAAAGTTTGCCCGGACACATTTGATGGCAACATCTACTCTAATGCGGATGATATATATGATCGTCTGAGCAAGCTAAACCGACATATTGATAATCTCATTCAGGACAAACTTGGAAGTCGCTTCACAAACCTCCTGGACTATAATCGCAGCACGCCAAACCGTGCAGAGGCTGTAACGGTTCTTGTGGTCTATGATTTTCCGAGCTGCTTCGATGGCAGATCTCTTGGTATGCTGAAAAATATACTTAAGAACGGGGGAAAATGCGGCGTCTATACCATCGTCTGCCATAACCGTGAAGTACGCTATTCGTCTTATGAGAACGTCGATGAACAGATAGAAACATATAAGAGATACTGTACACAAATTGAATTAACAGATACGGCGCTTTCGCTGCTTCCGTTTAATCTGCCGATTTCAATGAAAGATCCTCTGTCGCCCGGGGCGATTGACCGATTCGTCGACGAATACAAAAAAACGAGCGATAAGATCAAGAATAGGGGACTGTCTTTTTCAGACATTTTGGATAATGAACTTTTTTCAAGAACGCTCTCCGACGGGTTGAGCATCCCGGTGGGTATCGGCGATGGCGAGAGTATTGTGCCCATTACCTTTGGTGTTGGGTCTTCTCATCACGCGCTTGTCGCCGGTGCAACCGGATCGGGTAAGTCCACCTTGCTGCACACGCTAATTATGAGTGCAATGCTACACTATCCCCCTGACCTTCTCAATCTTTATCTCATGGACTTCAAGAGTGGCACGGAGTTTAAAACCTACGACACCAAAAGGCTGCCGCATATCAAATTGCTTGCGTTAGATGCCATGCAGGAATTTGGTGAAAGCATACTTGAAAACCTTGTCGCTGAAATGGTCAGACGAAGCGAGAAATTCAAGTCAGTGGGTGCATCCAAATTAGGAGAGTTTATTAAGCTGTCTGGTGAAGCGATGCCCCAAATACTGGTTATTATGGATGAATTCCAAGTTCTGTATAATGATTCGACAAATCGCAAGGTTGCCTATAATTGTGCGGAGCTGACAAAGCGTATCGTAACGGAAGGCCGCTCTTTTGGTATTCATCTTCTGATGGCAACGCAGTCTACAAAAATTATTTCCGATTTGACATTAGCAACAGGAACCGTTGAGCAGATGAGGATCAGAATTGGCCTAAAATGCGGCGAATGGGATGCAAATTACCTATTTACCGAGAGGAATGACACGAAAGCATTGGAAATGATGAAAGGCCCGATAGGGACAGCAGTTATGAATCCGGAATACACAGAAAATGACCTCATCGGTTTCCGCACAGCCTATTGCGATGACGCAACTCAAAAAAAATTTCTTGAGTTAATCGCAGCGCAGTTTTCAGATTATCCTTACGATCTTCAGACCTTCGAGGGCAGCAGAACGACTCCACTCTTGGAAACAAAATACGGAGTGTCAGGACTACAAGACACAACTCCTTTGAATATTGAAGTGGGCTCACTTATCAAAGTCGCTCCGCCGTTGAAGATAACATTTGATCGACGCCGCAAGCACAACACTTTGATATGCGGAAGCAACGAGCGTATGTCCGAGAACCTTGTCAACCTGTATATGTTTGCGATACTAAAAAATCGCCTTTCGAGACTATACTGCTTTGACGGGGAGCGATTGATTGGTCCTTCCCCTGTTGATTGTTATTATGATGAGTATTTTCGGTTTGGCGCTCGCTTTGCGATTGCCGATAACCGAGGCGATATTATCAGTTACATCAACGAGATATATGATGCTTATACCGAGCGCAAAAAAAGCAACAGCAGCGAGCAGATATTTGTTGTTGTCAAGAATTTGCAATTTCTTGATATTGTCAAGTCCATGCTAAAAGGAGAACCAATAGATGAGGCTGATTATCTTGATGACAGTGCCCATATTCAAAATGCCATGGAGGATTCATTTGATTTTGGGGCCAGTATTGATATTTCCCCAATAAATGTATCAGACAAACTGCTTAAGCTCATAGATGATGGCGCAGCATATGGGATTCACTTTATTATCAGCAGCCTTGAATTTCAAAGCGTAAAAGACAGCATGTATTTTGGAGAAAATATTCTTGCGAAATTCCCGGAGCGATACGTGTTTTCCCTCAATGATAATGATTCGGAGTCGTTGATTGAGAATATTTCTGTCGCTTCCCTCCGTGATAATACTGTCTATTATTCAGATTCCATCAAAAGCACTTTCCAACTGAAGCCATATATATTCCCATCTGTGGATAATCTTCACAAGTTTTTGGATAGTGTTCTCTTGGGAGGTGACAACTGATGCCATCTGTTAGCGTTTCTGCGGATAATCTGCAAAAACAAATTGCGGATCTAAAATTAGCTACCGATGAAATTGGACGTACTCGGCAAGCCATAACATCGCAATATCAACAACTTGGCCAACGGTGGAATGACAGCAAATACAGAACACTTGG
>CAYPAH010000161.1:0-4339 GCA_964408655.1 uncultured Oscillospiraceae bacterium
AGCCATCGGCGAGGGCAGCTATACCGATCCCGCTCAGGTTCAGGACTTCGTTTCCCGCACCGGCGTTGACTCTCTTGCTATCGCCATCGGCACCAGCCATGGCGCATATAAGTTCAAGCCCGGCACCAAGCCCCAGCTTCAGTTCGGCATTCTTGAAGAGGTCTCGAGCCTTCTTCCCGGCTTCCCCATCGTTCTTCACGGCGCAAGCTCCGTCATCCCCGAGTTCGTGCAGATAGTGAACAAGTACGGCGGAAACATGCCCGACGCTATCGGCGTTCCCGAAGATATGCTGCGCAAAGCCGCTTCAATGGCCGTTTGCAAGATCAACATCGACTCCGATCTGCGCCTTGCCATGACCGGCACCATCCGCAAGTATTTCGCCGAGCATCCCGATCACTTTGACCCCCGCCAGTATCTCAAGCCCGCGCGCGAGGCCATCAAGGGCATGGTAGCCCACAAGATCGTCGATGTGCTCGGCTGCGACCACAAAGCGTTTTAATCAGCGGAGACAAGCGCCATGAATAATCTTGAAAACATAATCACTCTAAGCGATTCCGAAGGGAACGAGATCGATTTCGAAATACTCGATATCTTTCCCTATGAGGGGACGGATTACGCGGCGCTTCTTCCTTTGGATGACGAGAGCGACTCTCCCGAGGTCACCATACTCGAGGTCGTTCACGCTCAGGACGAAGACAGCGAGGACGATCAGCTTTGCGGCCTTAACGACGAAGCGCTGCTCTCATCCGTATTCAACGCCTTTATGGAGCGCAACAAAGAAAGCTTCGATTTTCAATAATTCAGATAAAGGCTCAGATAAACAAGATAAAAGGACTGTCCGCAGGATACACGGACAGTCCTTTTTGTTTTGCTTTTATTCCACCGTCAGCGGCGCGAAAGTGGCGGATAAAAATTCTGCCAGCGCCTCCGGTTCAAGCTTTAGCGAAACGCCCTTTATTCCTCCGCTTATCTCGATATGCTCAAAAAGCTGCGCCGTCTCGTCGATAAAGACAGGATAAGCCTTTTTCATGCCTACCGGAGAAACGCCGCCGCGCTCATAGCCGGTAAGCTCCTTTAGCTCTTTAACGGCAGTCAGCGTTACCGCCTTATCGCCGCAGGCCAAGGCCGCCGCCTTGAGATCAAGCTCGCCCGACACCGGGATAACGAACACCGCTATTCCCTTTCTCTCGCCGCGGGCGCAAAGCGTCTTGAAGCTTTCGTCCGCGCTCACTCCCAAAGCCTCGCAGACGGCCTCGCCGGAAAACTCCGCGTCCCCCAGATCATAATACAAAGGCTCATACGGGATCTGCGCCGCTTCGAGCAGGCGCATCACGTTGGTCTTGTTGCTTTGCTTTGCCAAGGCGCGTCCCTCCTATTGCGCTGCGGGCGCTTCCTGAAGCTGAGCCTCCGCGTTTTCATGCTTCGCCGTATAAACGCACCACACTATCACCGAGGCCATTATCACCAGGCAGCCCGCCGCCGCGAGCAGCGTCGGCTTTTCGCCGTTGAAAAGATATACCCAGACGGGATTCAGCACCATCTCAAGCGTAGCTATCAGCGAGCAGGCGAGCGGAGTGGTGAGCTGCATTGCTTTCGTCATTATTATATGCGGCACCGCTATTTGGAAAAGTCCGCTCAAAACTATCGTAACGATTATAGCCGCACTCAGAGGGAGCGTGCGGATATCGGCTGTGAATATGCCGACAAAAGCAAGAGTATTGCCTATAAGCAGGCTCGAAAGGCGCTCTTCTGTGGGTCTGTCCGTCATAAAGAAATAAGTCATCCCGTAGCAAAGGCCGGAGAGCAGCGCGAGCACGCTTCCAAAAAGATCCCCGCGTCCGCCGGACAAGAAAAGCACGGCTACGCCGAGAAGAGCCATCGCGACCACGGCATAATCCGCCTTATGATATTTCTTTTTCAAAAACATGGCGCTTAAAAGCATCAAAAATACCGGCTCGGTATATTGAAGCGCTACGGCGTTGGCCGCGGGAATCTTTTTAAGCGAAGCAAAATAAAGCAGCAAAGTTCCCGTGACGGAAAGTCCCGTAATAAAAGTCCTTTTATTGAAAACGGGCTTTATATGCACCATTTTCATATAAACATATATGGTAAGCCCCGATAACACTCCCCGCCAGCCCGCAATATAAGGCCCCGGCCACGGAACGATCTTGGCTATAAGACCCGAAAGCGACCATATCGTTGGACACAGCAGCATGATAATCATGCCCTTTGTATTATCCTTCATGCCCTTCTTCCCCCAGATGAATCAAATCAATCATCATTATACATGGAAAGCCGCTCTTTAGGAAGAGTGGTTTTCGGGCTCTCGTCCTTATTTTTTGCCTTGTTTATGCTATAGGCGGTGACCGCGCTCAATATCACGCAGGAGCCTATCGCCGCCCATCTCCCGGGCGTCTCGCGAAGAAAGAGATATACCCAGATTGGGTTAAGGATTATTTCGAGCGTAGATATAAGTATGGCGGCTAACGCGGGGCAATCCCGCAGCGAAAGCGCATAAAGGATATAGGGCAGCGAGTAAAAGGCAAGGGCCATCAAAAGCACAAGCCCCGCGCTCTGCCATGAAATAAGATTCTCCGTGAAAAAGATAAAGGGCGCGCCTATGATACCTGTCAGCAAAAATCCCCATAATATGCCGGAAAGTCTCTGCTGCTGCGATACGCCTTCGCATAAGAAAAACATGCCGCCATATGTCGCGCCCAATAACAGCGAAAGCAGATTTCCCGCAATATTTCCCGGCGTGAGCTTATCAAAGAAAAACATGACGACGCCGAGTATCGTGAGCGCCACGATAAGATAATCAAAAGCACGGTATTTCCTCTTGCCTATAAAGGCCGAAAGCACAATGACAAACACAGGAGAGGTATATTGCAGCATTATCACGTTTGCCGCCGTTGTAAGCTTATTGGCAAGCAGGCAGAATATAGCCGCTCCCGCCACGCAAATGCCGATAAGCAGCGTACGTCCGTCGCGAAGCGGCTTTTCGCCTGCTTTTTTCATATAGGCAAAGAGCACTCCCGCGCTTATAAATCCACGCCATCCGGCTAAGGCGACGCCGTTCCACGGGATGAGCTTTGCAAGCAGGCCGGTAAAGCTCCAAAGCGTGACACAGGCCGTCATCAGCAGCATTGCGCTGACATTCCGTTTCATCGGCATTCCTCCATGAGCGGCAGTTCCGCATCGTTTGCTATATAGTATACAGGATTTCGGGGATTTGAAAAGATATAAAAATCGCCCAAGGTCAAATGACCTTGGGCGAAAAGCGTCAGCTATTAGAAGAGATCCGCGCGAGCCTTCGCGATGTTTTCAAGAGCCTGCAGCTTGGCGGCGGGGTCTTTGACCTTCGCGAGGAAGATCATTGCCGCGATGATGTAGGGCTTGAAGGAAGCCTGCTTGTAAAGAGGATCGCGATAACGATCGAACACGCTGGCAGCCACTTCGCCATGCTCACAGGAAACGCCGGTGATGTCGGCGGGCAGGCAGTGCAGATACAGCGCCTTGCCGCCCTTGGTCAGCTTCATCATTTCCTCGGTGCACTCCCAGTCCTTATGCTGCGCGTTCTGCGCAAGCAGCTTCTTTTCAAGAGCCTTGATGCCTTCGCTGTCGCCCTTGCCGTAAAGCTCGGTGCGCTCTTCCATTGCCTTGAAGGGAGCCCAGCTCTTGGGATAAACAACGTCCGCATCCTTGAAGGCGTCCGCCATGGAATTAGTGATCTCAAACTTGCCGCCCTGCTCCTTGGCGTTCTGTCTTGCTACGTCCACGACCTCGCTCATAACTTCATAACCCTCGGGATAGGCGAGAGTGACGTCCATACCCATGCGGGTCATAAGGCCGATAACGCCCTGAGGAACGGAAAGGGGCTTGCCATAGCTGGGGCTGTATGCCCATGTCATAGCGACCTTTTTGCCCTTGAGATTTTCGATGCCGCCGAACTCATGCACCAGATGCAGAGTGTCCGCCATGCACTGGGTGGGATGGTCTATATCGCACTGAAGGTTGACAAGCGTCGGCTTCTGCTCGAGCACGCCGTCCTTGTGTCCCTGAGTTACGGCTTCGACCACGCTCTTTTGATAGGTGTGGCCTTTGCCGATATACATATCGTCGCGAATGCCTATAACGTCGGCCATGAAGGAGATCATGTTGGCGGTCTCGCGAACGGTCTCGCCATGAGCTATCTGGCTCTTGCCCTCGTCAAGATCCTGAACCTCAAGACCCAGCAGATTGCAGGCGGAGGCAAAGGAAAAACGGGTACGGGTGGAGTTGTCGCGGAAAAGGCTGATGCCGAGGCCGCTGTCAAAGATCTTGGTGGAAACGTTGTTCT
>CAYPAH010000162.1:0-4015 GCA_964408655.1 uncultured Oscillospiraceae bacterium
ACAGACCGTGCTGAACGTGCGGAATCTGAGCTATACAAACGAATGGAACAAAAAAATGCTGGACGATATCTCGTTTTCAGTGCGGCGCGGCGAGATATTGGGCGTTGCGGGCGTTGAGGGCAACGGGCAGCGCGAGCTTGTCGACATACTCTTTGACCTTAGAGAGCCGGATCAGGGCAGCGCGGCGGTGAACGGAGCGGATATCATTTCAAAGCCGCAGAACGTTATACGCGAGCTTGGCGTTTCGCTCGTGCCGGAGGACAGAATGATCTACGGCATAGCGGACGCGGCGAGCATAGAGGAAAATCTTATTGCCGACCGCTTTGACAAAAAGGAATTCAATAAGGGTCCGCTTTTCGATATGAAGGCGATACACGCCGAAAGCGACAGGCTTATAGAAGAATATAAGGTGCTCTGCAAGTCCGGCAAGCAGCAGGTCAAAATGCTCTCGGGCGGCAACATTCAAAAGGTCGTTGTGGCTCGCGAGTTTTCAAGCGATCCCGATCTTATAATCGCCGATCAGCCTACGCGAGGCATCGACGTGGGCGCGACCGAGTTCATTCGCAAAAAACTCGTTGAGCTGAGCCGGGAAGGGGCGGCAGTGCTGCTCGTATCGGCCGATCTTAACGAAGTAATGGAGCTTTCGGACAGCCTGATAGTTCTTCACGGCGGAAAGATCGCCGCATATTTTGAAGACACCTCAAAGCTTGACGACACGGTGATGGGCGAATATATGCTTGGGCTCAAACGCCAAAGCGACGAGGAGATTGGGAGGGTGTGCCATGAATAACAGACGTTTGCTGCTTTTTGATATAATTCGCGGCGCGGCGGCGATACTGCTCGCGCTTGCGGTGGGCGCAATATTTATTTTCCTTTGCTCGGACGAGCCTGTGACCGCGCTCAGATATCTTTTGACGGGGCCGATAGTTTCCATGAAGGGCGGCGTCGCCTCGTTCAACACCACGGGCTTTTATACTATACTTGCGGCTATGATCCCAACGATATTCACCGGTCTTGCCGTGTGCGTGATGTTTTCCGCAAATCAGTTCAATCTCGCGGGCGAGGGCTGCGTTATGGCGGGCGGCTTCGTTGCGGCTCTGCTTGGCATTTATCTTCCAATGCATACGGGGATGCACGCGCTTGTCTGCATAGCAATAGCAACTGTAGTCTGCGGCGCTGTCATGTATATCCCCGCGGTGCTCAAGGTGAAGCTTGGCGCAAGCGAGATGGTAACGTCGCTGATGATGAACTATATCATAATGTATATCGTTCTGCATTTCTTGAATAATAATTTTGCCGATCGCAGCAAGGGCTCTACGCAGACCTATGCCTTTGCCGAAACGGCGAGGATACCTTCGCTGGTACCGGGCGGCTCAAAGCTCACATGGGGCTTTATAGTGGCGCTGATATTCGTGGTGCTCGTGGCCTTGTTCATGTATCGCACACGCTGGGGCTATGCTATTCGCATGGTGGGCATCAATCAGAAGTTCTCGCAGTATTCCGGAATGAAGGTTGGCGGCGTCATCATACTTTCGCAGGTGATCGGCGGAATGCTTTCAGGCATGGGCGGCGGCATGGAGGTGCTTGGCCGCTATAACACCTTCCTCTGGAAGGAGCTGCCCGGCTATGGCTGGACGGGCGTTACTATAGCGATACTCGCCAAGAACAATCCTATATTCGTGCCTTTCGCGGCATTCTTCATGGCATATCTGAACAAGGGCTGCCAGCTTATGGCTACCTACTGCGATGTGCCGAGCGAAATGATAGACATTATTCAGGCGGCGATATTCCTCTTCTTCGCGGCGGAGCAGTTCCTTGCGCACTATCGTCAGAAGGTGGTCGTTAAGAATACGCAGATGGATCTTGCCAGACTTGGCGATAACAATGCCGCAACGGAAGGAGGCGCCAGCAATGTTTGAAGAACTGTTGAGCATGATATTTAAGGCGGATTTCCTTTTTGCCGTCATCAGAATAACGGCGCCGATACTTTTTGCGGCGCTTGGCGCGGTCATCGCGGAAAAAGCGGGCGTTTGCAACATAGGCCTTGAGGGAACCATGATGATATCCGCTCTCTTTGGCACTTTGATAAGCTATTGGACGCAAAGCTGGATCATAGGCGTGCTCGGCGCGCTTATCGTCGGATTGCTGCTGGGACTTATGATGGGCTTCTTCGCCTTAAAGCTAAAAACGGACATAATCCTCGCCGGTATCGCGGTGAATATGCTGGGCTCGGGCGGCACGATATTCCTTCTCTATATGTTCACGGGTATGCGCGGCAACACCGGCGCGCTCGTAAGCCCCAATATCCTTATACCCACGGTGAATATCCCGCTCATTCAGGATATCCCCGTACTGGGCGAAATACTTTCGGGACATTCGGTGCTCACATATCTCGCTTTTATCTTCGTCTGGCTGATATGGGTGCTGCTTTATAAGACCTCGCTCGGCCTTAATATCCGCGCGGTAGGCGAAAACGGAAACGCGGCCAGCAGCGTTGGCGTGAGCGTGCAGAAAATACAGTATATCGCAATTTCCATTTCCGGTGCTTTGGCCGGACTTGGCGGGGCGTTCATGTCGATGTATTATTCGCAGGGCTGGAACTCCGGCATGGTGGCGGGCCGCGGCTTTATTGCGCTGGCGGCGCAGGCGATGGGTCATGGCGAGCCGGTGGGCGCAATGCTTTCATCGATACTTTTCGGCCTTGCTCAGGCGCTGCGCACAAAAGTTTCGGGTATGCAGGGCGTGTCAAGCCATCTGGTGTCGCTTATCCCTTATGTCGTTACAGTGCTTGGTCTGGTAATATATGCCGCGAGCACGATGCGCAAGGCAAAGCGATTCAAGCAGATAAAAAGCGTGGAAGGAAAATAATATGCAGAGGATTCCGGTTATTCTGGATGGCGATCCGGGACATGACGACGCGATGGCATGGGTGTTGGCAAATTCTTCACCGATGCTTGATATACTCGCGGTGACCGCGGTGTGCGGCAATCAAACCGTTGAAAAGACCTGCTATAACGCAGGGCGCATAATGGCGCTTATAGGGCTGGATGTTCCGCTTGCGGCGGGACGCGAAAAGCCGCTGGTCGCGGAAAGGATGAACGCGCCTTCGGTACACGGCAAATCGGGTCTTGACGGCCCTGTGCTGCCGGAGCCTGCTAAAGAGCCGCTGCCCGTGGACGCATGTGTTCTGATGGCGCAGACGATAGAAAAGAGCTCCGAGCCTGTCACGATAATCGCGACGGGACCGCTCACCAACGTAGCTTCGCTGCTTTTGCTCTATCCGCATCTTAAAGCTAAAATAGCCAGGATAAGCATGATGGGCGGCGGGATCACGCACGGCAACTGGACGCCGGCCGCCGAGTTCAACATACTTGTCGATCCCGAGGCGGCGGACACGGTGTTCCGTTCGGGAATACCTATTTTGATGGCCGGACTTGACGTTACTGAAAAAGCGCTGGTCTTCCCGGAGGATTTCGAGCGCATTCGCAGCATAGGCAACCCTGTGGCGGTGATAATGGCCGAGTGGCTGAATTTCTTTTATGCTTTCCACAAAAAGCTCGGCTATGAGGGCGCTCCCGTGCACGACGCGGTAGCTGTCGCGGCGCTTTTGCGTCCAGAGCTTATCAGCACTCAGGACATGTATGTGGCCGTTGAAACTACGGGCGAATATTGCAGGGGCATGACGGTGGGCGACCGCTACGGCGTTACCGGAGAAAAGCCTAACGCAAAATGCATAATGGATATAGACAGGCAGGGCTTTGTCGATCTTCTTGCGGAGGCCGTGGCAAGTTACGGCGGAGGAAAACAATGAATAAAAGAATCATAATAATCGATTGCGATCCCGGCGTTGACGATGCTTTGGCGTTGCTGCTCGCCGCTGTCCTGCTGGTTGCGAGCCCGTCCGCCGAGGCTACCGGTGAACCCGGCCGGCCGGCTCAGCCTGGCGCAATGCAGGCGCAGGCCGTCGAGGGCCAGGGAGCGGCGAACCGTGCCGCCGAGGTAGTCCTGCGATCGC
>CAYPAH010000162.1:4025-4327 GCA_964408655.1 uncultured Oscillospiraceae bacterium
CATAATAATCGATTGCGATCCCGGCGTTGACGATGCTTTGGCGTTGCTGCTCGCAAAGCAGATACCAAGCTTTGATATCCGCGCGGTAACGACGGTGGCGGGGAATGTGGAGCTTGAGAAGACCACCGAAAACGCGCTGCGCCTTCTTGCGCTCTGCGATCTGAACGTTCCCGTTTGCCGCGGAGCTGAAGAGCCGCTGTATTGCAGCCTTAGAACGGGCAAGGGAGTTCACGGTGAAAACGGGCTCGGCGGCGTTGAGCTTCCGCCGTCAAAGGCGAGCATATCGCCCGTTGCGGCATGGG
>CAYPAH010000163.1:0-4231 GCA_964408655.1 uncultured Oscillospiraceae bacterium
GAAACGAGCTGCTTCGGCGAAACGTCCATATAATCGACCTCGGTGTTCTTTACCTCAACTATCTGGTCAAGATAACGCGCCACAACACGGTTGGAGGCAAACCAGGTCTTTCCGTTTTCATCGGTGACGGTCTTTTCATTGGCCTGTGCCACGATAAGATCGTCCTCTTCATCGGCCGTAAGGTAAACCACCTCGTCCATTATCTGCTTGTTCGCGGTATCTACGCGGCGATACGGCGCTTCGATAAAGCCGTAGCGGTTGATGTGCGCATAGGTGGAAAGCGAGTTGATAAGGCCGATGTTCGGTCCTTCAGGCGTCTCGATGGGGCACATGCGGCCATAATGCGAATAGTGAACGTCACGCACTTCGAAGGTGGCGCGCTCGCGGTTCAAGCCTCCTGGACCGAGAGCCGAAAGGCGGCGCTTATGCGTAAGCTCCGCAAGCGGGTTTGTCTGATCCATGAACTGCGAAAGCTGAGATGAACCGAAAAACTCTTTTATAGCCGCCGTTACCGGACGGATATTTATAAGATTGCTCGGCATTGCCGTTTCCATATCCTGAAGGCTCATGCGCTCGCGCACAACGCGCTCCAGACGCGCAAGACCTACGCGGATCTGGTTATGCAAAAGCTCGCCAACGCTGCGGATGCGGCGGTTGCCCAGATGATCGATATCATCGGTGCGGCCAATGCCGTATTCCATGCCCATAAGATAGCTTATTGAAGCCACTATATCCTCAGTGACGATATGATGCGGAATAAGCTCGTGTATGTTTGCCTTCAAAAGAGCCTTGAGCTCCTTTTCGTCCATATCCTTGCCGGCTTCGAGAAGCTCTGCAAGCTTGGGATAAAGCACCTTTTCGTTTATTCCCGCTTCCTCGGGATTGAAGGGAAGATAATTGTGCGCGTCAACGAAACGGTTTCCGAGAACGCGGATCTTTTTATCCTCTACCAGTACATATACGCCGGCTATGCCGGAATTGCTTATCATCTTCGCCTTGGCGCGGTCGATCTTCTCACCGCCCTGCACAAGTATTTCGCCGGTGCTGGGGTCGATAACGTCCTCCGCGCTTATCAGCCCGTAAAGGCGGGTATGAAGCGAGAGCTTTTTGTTAAACTTATATCTGCCGACGCGGGCAAGATCATATCTCTTATCAAAGAAAAGAGCGTTAAGCAGATTGCGCGCGGATTCCTCTGTGGGAGGCTCGCCCGGGCGCTGACGCTTATATATTTCGATAAGACCATCCTCCACCGACTTGGTGGGGTCTTTTTCAAGAGTTTTAAGAAGGCGCGACTCTTCGCCCAGCATATCGATTATCTCAGCGTCGCTGCCATAGCCGAGGGTGCGCATGAGAGCGGTGATATGCACCTTCCTCTGGCGGTCGATCTTTACATAAAGGATCTCGTTGCTGTCCGTTTCATATTCCAGCCACGCGCCGCGGTTGGGGATGACCTGGGACGAATAGAGATTTTTTCCTTCTTTGTCGATAGTAACGCCATAGTAGATGCCGGGAGAACGGACAAGCTGACTGACGATAACGCGCTCGGCTCCGTTGATGATGAAGGTGCCCTGCTCTGTCATAAGCGGAAAATCGCCCATGAACACAGGCTGTTCCTTCACCTCGCCCGTTTCCTTATTTATAAGGCGGACTGTGACGCGAAGGGGCGCGGAATAGTTGACGTCGCGTTCCTTGCACTCCTCTACGGAGTACTTGGGATGATCGAAGTCAATCTTATAGTCCACGAATTCAAGTACGAGTTTTTCGGAATAGTCCGTTATCGGCGAAATATCGTCCAATACTTCCTTCAGATCCTCTTCCACGAAGCGCCGATAAGAGTTTTTCTGGACTTCGATAAGATCCGGCATTTCCAGAACTTCGTCGATACGAGAAAAGCTCATGCGCTTGCGCGTACCCATCTGTACCTCATGCACCATCGTCCGTCTCTCCTAACCACCGTATAATTACGGCTTATATTGTTTCTGCGCTCTACCGAATAAGCATTTCCAATAAAAGGAAAAACATACCCGCAACATGCCATGCACGACTGGCATCTTAAAAAAGATGCCTATAGGTGCAGATTATCATGCTAACGCAGTTTATTAGTATATCGCTGTTAATCAAGTATGTCAATAGATAAGATCCGTCAAGAAAGAAATTATTATGATCGCTACAGCGGCGGCGCAAGGCTTTTTTCCATGCGCCGCCACATTAAATTTCTTTTTCTCACTCAGCTTTTGACCTTTGCGAATATCATACGTCCCGCCGAGGTCTGCAAAACGCTCGTTACCGCAACCTGAACGGTTTCGCCGACCAGTTTTTTGCCGCCATCCACAACTATCATGGTTCCGTCGTCCAGATAGGCGACCCCCTGACCAAGCTCCTTGCCTTCTTTAACGATCGTCACGGTGAGATCCTCGCCCGAAACAAGCGCGGGCTTCACGGCGTTCGCAAGATCGTTGATGTTGAAAACAGGCACGTGCTGCACCGAAGCGACCTTGTTGAGATTATAGTCGTTCGTCACTACCACGCCGTCTATCTCCTTTGCGAGATAAAGCAGCTTGGTATCCACCTCGGCCACATCATCAAAATCGGTGTTTATGACCTGCACGGGTATTTGAAGCTCGTTTTGCATACGGGCAAGTATATCGAGCCCGCGTCTCCCCCGCGTTCTTTTCAGTGCGTCGGCGCTGTCCGCGATGTGTTGCAGCTCTCTTAGCACAAAGGCCGGTACGATGATATCTCCCTCCCAGAGCCCTGTTGCGCATATATCCGCGATACGTCCGTCGATTATAACGGAGGTGTCCAGTATCTTGGGGCGTATGCCGACGGCGACCTTCTCTTTGTTCCTTTTGAAAAAGTTAACGCCTTCTATCTCGCTGCGGCGTTTGATAACAACGTTCCATCCAAGGTATCCGAGGCTGATATACAGGATGACGCTGATAAGGAAGCGAAGCCAGGGAAAGACCAGATTCGACATCATAGCGCTGATGAGAAAAGCCAGTAACAGCCCTATCACCAGTCCCAGAACACCGAAAAAGATCTCCGTAAGCGTCAGTGTCGAAAGCTCCATCTCCGCTTGTGAAATCAGGCGCATGAAAGTCTCTATTGCATACGGGGAAAATAAATAGAATATAATTGCAAACAATAACCCGCCGGCAATATAGATCGCGATCAGCGCCCATGTGAGCAGGACGACTTTCATCGGCAAAAGTCCGAACGATTGAAGCACCGTGTCAACGGTAGCTACCAATGCGACACCGAGCGCGGCTCCGAATATCGAAATGATGAGCCTCGCTATTCTTTTTGCCAATTCTTTGTTTTCACTCCTCTCGGTTTTTTATTTTACCCCGCGCCGTCAGCGCAGCAAAAAAACGCCCGCGTGGAGAAATTTTGTTTATTTATCGAAGTATGATTCCCGCTATGACCAATAATGCTATCATTATCCCGACAACTATAACAAGAACCCGAAAAAGCTTAAGCGTTCTTTCCGTGCGTTCTTTTACCTGCTCCGCGGTATAATCCCGTTTTTCTTCCAGTATCTCTTCCAAAGACTCGTGCTTCTTTTGTGCCATACTTTTTTCTTCCGATCTGTGCGTCAGTCTTTTTATCAGGATTCGCCTACGGCGAGCTTGAATTCCGATTCATCCATGCCCGTTACCATTGTTAGCTCGGCAAGCATCACCTGCCTTGCGGTAAGAAGCATTTTTCTCTCTCCTGTGGAGAGTCCTCTCTGTGATTCACGCTTGTTAAGGCATTTTATCACATCGGCCACCTCATAAACATCGCCGCTGCGCAGCTTTGAATAATTGTCTCTGTAGCGCCTGCTCCAGTTATCGTTTTCCTCGCAGGGCTCGCCCTTTAAAAATTCTATCAGCCGCTTGCATTCTTCAATACCGATCAAGGCGCGCAGTCCAATGGAATCGGCAGTATCGACAGGCACCATTGCCGTCATTCGGCCGGAAATGAAGCGGAGTATATAGTATGATTGTGTTTCACCCAGCACAGTCCGGTCTTCGATAGCTTCTATGACACCGACGCCATGCATGGGATAACATATTTTATCTCCGATGGAAAACACGGTTAACTCCTCTCGACTGCAAGCACCTTCCCAATATATATTACTTCTTATGTAATGTTATCATGCTTTAGAGACACTGTCAAATCTTCGTCAAAGTATGATCGCGTCAAGTTGTTCTGGGGAATCAGGAAACGGACAGAGAATCTTGAAGAG
>CAYPAH010000164.1:0-4228 GCA_964408655.1 uncultured Oscillospiraceae bacterium
ATCCATTCACTATGGATTTTTTATGTGTTCAATTTGATTTTACAATTTACCATTTATACTTTTTATCTTATTCAGCCCATTAAACTCATTATAGGAGAAATATACTATAACTTCAAGCAAAAGGGCGGGCGTGAGGTATAAAAATTACCGTATTTCGGCAAAAATTCGAACAAGTGATGAATACGAACGGCAAAGCATTGACTTTTAAGCGTTTTGGGTATTATTATGATGCGTACTACTTTGTCGGACTATGACGGAAAGGAGATCGCTGTGCGAAAAAAAAGGAAGCCGATAATTATTTTTCTGGCTTTGCTCATGCTTCTTTCGCTTTTGCCCGCAACGGGCTTTGCGGCGTCCTACCATACGGATATACGAGTGCTGCTTTCAATAGGAAAGAACCAGTCGCTTTCATTTACTCCTGTGGGGGAATATTATCTGCTGGAGGACCCCTCGCTTGAGCTTGGCAGCGAAGAGCTTACTGTAACGGCTATGGGCAGCCGCCCTTCGATAACGGTCGGCACAAAGACGGTTACAGCCTCATCGCTCACTCTTGTCAGCAAGGATTATGACGGGCTGACCTCTTATGTGCGGCTTAAGCATGAAAGCTACGGCACTTGCACATATCTCGGAAACATGAGCTTTGACGTTTCCGGAGGCTATATCCGCGCCATCAACAAGCTGCCGCTGGAGCATTATCTTTACGGCGTCGTGCCGCATGAAATGAGCAACTCCTTCCCGGTTGAGGCGCTTAAGGCGCAGGCGGTGTGTGCGCGCGGATACGCGATGTCCAAATGCTCAAAAAACTCCGCCAGCTCATATGACATTAGGGACACCTCGCAGGATCAGGTATATCGCGGCTTCGCAAGCAAAAACCTTCGTGCTATCGCCGCTGTGGACGACACGCGCGGAGAGGTGCTCATTTATGACGGAGATATAATCGAGGCGTATTATTCCGCTTCTAACGGCGGACAGACCGAAAGAACAGGCAATGTTTGGGAGAAGGATCTTCCTTATTATGTGAATGCCGACGATCCCTTCGATCTTTTGAATGAATCGAGCCTGGAGGACACTTCGTTCATCCCGGCGACATATAACGAGAACACTCTTGCTTTTATGGATGCGCAGGTGCTTGCGTCTCTTGAGCGCGCCGCCTTTGAAGCGGCGGGCTGCGAAACGGAGCTTTTATCAACGGTGCGCGTTTCGCCAAGCGCGGCCGCTTATGATGAGCCAAGCCGCTGCTATACGGAGGCGGATGTAACTCTTATCGTAAGGCGAAAGGATGACGGGAAAGAGGGTCAGGTCACGGTAAAGCTCCTTCTTGATGAGCTTGACTTCGGCTCTTATGATAATCAGCTTGGCAGTCTCAGCGCCAGAAAGACGAGACTCCGTATGCGCGGCGCTGAGAGTGCGAGCAGAACGGGTATGGACGGAACGGTATATAAGGGATGGAATCTGACGGTGCGCCGCTATGGCCACGGAATAGGGCTTTCGCAAAGGAGCGCGCAGCAGCGCGCCCGCGAGGGGCAGCTTTATACTGAAATGCTCGGTTTTTACTTTGTAGGCACCGACATGGCGACTATCGGCAGCTATGAGAGCGCGCCAAAGCTAAGAAGCGAGAGCTACAGCGTGAAAAGCTGGGGCGTCAGCGGCATTTCTCAAGGCACCGAGGTGAAAAAACTGCTTGGGGATCTTGAGTCCGAAGCGGAGCTTTCGCTCGTTAGCTCAAGGGGAAAGGCGAAAAGCGAGGGCAAGGTATGCACCGGCGACTTTGTGAGATTCACATATAAAGAAGGCAAAGAGCTTTTTGACCTTCCGCTGGTGATATACGGCGATCTTAACGGCGATGGTGAGATCACGCAGAGCGATGTTGAATCCATGCAGCAGCATCTTCTTCGCAACACGCTCTTTAACGGCCCGTATCTGCACGCGGCCGATGTGAACCATGACGATAGCGTAGATTCAAAGGATCTGCTTATGCTCATAAGATGCGTACAGGGCGAATCCAAGATAAAGCAGGAGGCTTAAGAATATGAGAAGGACTATTAAAAAAAGATTGACGCTTCTTTTGTGCGCGGCGCTCTTATTTATCTGCTGCGCTCAAGCGCTGGCGGTCGAAATGAAAGCCTCCGCGGGCAGCGCCTCCGTCACCGAGGGCGAGGAGATAGAAGTAACGCTTACGATAAGCGGAAAAAGCATGGCTGTGGCCGAGGGAGTATTCAGCTATGACCCGACGCTTTTGAGCTTTAAAGAAAGCAGCGGCGGCGCGGGCGACGGCTTTATCAATATGGCTACCGCGGAAAAGGGCGGCTCGTCAACGCTTTCCGCAAATATGCGCTTTACCGCATTGAAGGCGGGCGAAGCGAAAATAAGCTTCACGCTTGAAAACCTGCTCGATTACGAGGGCGAAAAGCTTGAGGGCGTAACGGCTGAAACGAGCGTTTCCATTGCCGCTGCTCCCGCCGAAGAAAAGCCAAAGATAGATTATTCCAAAGAGGGCGTTGAGGCGCAGAATGTGCAGGGCGCAGCCGAAACGATGTATGTTTGGAAGTCCATAGAAAATGTCACCATACCTTCAAAATATTTGGAGGCAGAGCTTGATTATCACGGCGAAAAGGTGAAGGGGGCGACGGTAAAGGACACGGACGCGCCCACCCTGCTTTATCTTTCGAACGCTGCCGGCGAGAACGGCGCCTATTATATCTTCGATCAGGAAAAGGATCTGCTTTATCCTTACAGAACGATCAGCTCCGTGTCGAAATCTTATATACTCATGCAGCCGGATGCGAGCGTGCAGATCCCGGAGGGCTTTGCGCAGGGGAGCTTGACGGTGGATGAAAGAGAGGTAGCCGTGTGGAAGTCGCAGGACGCGGCGGGCGAGGTATATCTGGTTTATGCCCGCAATCCTGATGGGGAAATGGGATTTTATTATTACAACCCGCTTGACGCTTCGCTTCAGCGCTATTCTGTGCTGCCCGCGCGTCCCGTGCAGCCTCAGCTCACGCCCTCTCCCGCTCCCACGATAGCGCCCGCGCCTACCGAGGCGATAGTGGCCGAGCCGGAGACCGCTCAAAAAGAAGGAACGATAACCGTGCCGGAGCTTTATGCTTACGGACTTTGCGGGGCTGTGATAATCCTGCTGCTGGCGCTGATAATAGTGCTTGCTTCACATGCGGCCGAGAAAAAGCGCCGCAGGGAACGCGCAGCTCAAAGAAGAGCCGAAAGAGAGTGCGCGGAACGCGAAAAAGGGCAGAATTTCAGAGGATGAGAATAACAAAACCGGCTTTTGCCGGTTTTTGTTTATTAGAAATAGTGCCTGTGTTATTATTAAACTGTGCAATATCGCAGCACGGAGGAGAAAATATGCTGAAAAAGCTTCGCGGCGGGCTATATGTCTTTATCTGCCTGCTGTTCATCATTTCGGGATGCCAAAGAGGACCTGAAGCTATAACGGATATCGCGGCTTCGCCATCGCCAAGCATAAGCGCGGAGCCTTTGCAGCCATCATTAAAGCCGGAGCCTGAGATATCCCCTGGCACGGGCGCTCTCAGCGGTGCCGAAATATCCGCCATAGAAGAAATGCTGTGGCTTGCCGGGCCTTATCAGCCGCAAAGCTATGATAAGGACGACATGATAGTTTGTCTTCGCATGTATGCTTCGGGCGCGGCGGCGGGAGGCGTGAGCGATTCTTATGATCTGGCGCGCAACAAGGAGTATCTCTTTCAAGAAGAAGAATTTGGCCCCCTGTGCATGAGCTCTGAAACGGCTGCGGAATTTATTTACGAGCTTTTAGGCACGGAGCTGCCATATGCCAACGCCGAATATTTTGACGCGCCGCAAAACGATTTTGTTTGCAAGAACGGCGTATACAGGCTTTATCCCTGCGACCCCGAATGGAAGCTGAAACAGGAAAGCTACACCATAGATAAGGAAAGCGGCGTTTATACCATGCGGCTGAACAAGTATTATCCCTTTGACGAGACGGGAGAGCTTAGCGAGCGGGTAGAGGCGAGGCTGAAGCGGGCGGATAACCGTTGGGGCTTTGTGCTGCTATCGGCCGAATATGAAAAAAACGACAGCTTGAACGCTATATTTAGCGAGCAGCAGGCCGCGGGAAGGGCGGTTGTCAGGGAGGCGCCGCCAGAGCAGGCGGAGGACGCGCCAAAGCCGGACATAGAAGCCGAAGAAACGCCAAAGACAGAAAAAAGCCCCGAGCCTTCAAAAGAGCCGG
>CAYPAH010000165.1:0-4214 GCA_964408655.1 uncultured Oscillospiraceae bacterium
GGCAGCCACGCTTCGAATCTTGATTTTCTTTTTACCGTTGCGGCAATATATCCGCATCGCCCAAACGCGCTGGTGTCGGAATTTTTCTTTGGCAATAAGCTGCTTTCCGCGCTTCTGCACTTTTTGCAGGCGATACCGCGCAAGCAGTTCCATTCGGACGCGGCTTCCGTGCGCGCCATGATGAAGGTGATACGCCGCGGCGGAGTGCTTCTGCTTTATCCCGAGGGCGAGGTCAACGGCACAGGCCGCTTTGAGCGTATGCCTCCGGGAATAGGGCGCATGTGCAAGCTGATGGGAGCGCGGGTATATTCTGCCGTTTGCAGCGGCAGCTATCTGAGCTTTCCCAAATGGGCGAACAAGCAGAGACGGGGCAGAGCCGAGTGCCTTGTAAGCCTTATTGCCGATGAAGAGAGCATAAAAAACAGCAGCGCCGAAGAGCTTGAAACGCTGTTTGCAGAAAAGCTGAGATATGATGATCTTGCGTGGCAAAAGAAAGCGAATACGCCTTTTCACGCAAAAGCTCCCGCGGAGGAGCTGGAGCGAATATTATACCGCTGCCCGCGCTGCGGCGCCGAATTTAGGATGAAAAGCGAAGGAGCGCGCTTTTTCTGCGCGCAGTGCCGAAATTGTGCGCTGATGGATGAATACGGCTTTATGCATCCCGAAGGCGCTGAGGATAAGGTATTCGAAAGCGTTGCGGACTGGGCTGAATATCAGCGTGAGATCCTGCGGGACGAGATAAAAGAGGAGGATTTTTGCATCGAGGCCGAGGGCACGCTGCTTATGCATACCGGCAACGGAAAAATGAACGGTACGGCGGCGGGCAGGGGCATGATACGCCTTGATAAAGAGGCGCTCTCCTATGAAGGAGAACGCCTTGGTGAAAATGTCAGCCTTTGCTGGCCGCTTGAAAGCTTTTATAAGCTTTCCTTCGGCGCGGGACGTCATTTCGACATACCTTCAAGCGACGAAACGCGGATATCCTTCAAGCCGGACGAGCGGCAGTGCGTTGAAAAATTCGTTTTGGCTGTCGACGCCCTTTACGACGCGAGACATTTTATCAAACGAGCATGAGTATGCGGCTGCCCTCTTCAAGCGGCTCGGATATATCGGGCTGAAGAGCGCGAATAGAATCCACCGTGCTGTTATAGCGTTTGGCAATATCGAAAAGAGTTTCCCCCGCACCCGAGAAGAGTATCACTATTCCGGAGCTGCGGGGAGTTTTTTCGCATTCGCTTATTGAACTTACCGCACGAAGCTTTTCTGTTTTATAAAAACATGCGCTGAAGCACAGGCAGAATTGCGCCTGCAAAGTGCGTCCCGTTCCGCTTAGGCATGAAAGGGCTTGAAGCGATAGCTGCGTTATGTTGCAATCCGGCGCGGGAGCGTCGGCGGTGAAGGGTATCTCATCGCTGAAAGCATATATGCTTCCGCTCGCGTTGCGATAGACGAGCCGTGTTTCCAATATCCCTTCAACATATAGCCGTCCGTTTTCCACAGCCGAAGAGGTCACGCAGGGCTGCGCGCAACTGTATATGGGCGCGGCTATCTCGGGCAGCCCCTCGGGAACGCTCATCGTTTGCTCAAAGCTGGAGCGAAAGCGCCTGCATCCGGCGTCGCTGAAGGCTTCAAGCTCGCTAAAGCCGCATATGAAGGGGAGCGAGGGCGAATATGCATCAAGCGGAAGCGTGCAGCTTCGACTTTCAAGGCGGTATTGCTCTACGCTTAGCTGAGCCTCGGCCACCAGTATGCCGAATTCCTCGCCCACAGAGCGCACTGAAAGCTCTGTGAGGCTGCACTCGCCTGTTTCCATGCCGGCGGAGATCAAGCCGCTCTCGGATCTAAAGGGAACGTGCTCAAGGCTTTCAAATATGCGTCCGTCAGAATCGCGGCAAAGCAGGGCAAGGCTTAATGTGCCGCTTAGCTCCCCCTCGCCGGTGCCCTCCTCTCTGAGCTGAAGCTCGCCTGAGGCGGAGAGGAGTTCCGAGATATTCGGCAGGGCGATCTCCTCGCGAAGCCGCAGCTTGATAGTTTCTCCGGATACGCGATATGAGCTTTGCAGGCTCGTTTCACGGCATTGCAGGTCGTTTTCCGGCAGGCCGTCTATTCCGCTGAGCAGGCGAAGCGATTCATGCCGCAAAAGGATAAGATCGGCCTCTATCACGCAGGAAAATTGCGGCGTTCCGTTCAGCAGCTTTACGGAGGGATCGGATAAAACGCAGCAACAGCGTGCATGAGACGCGCCCTCGTCATGCCTGTGCGAGAATGAGGCGCGGGAATCGAAGGCGTATATATCGCCATCCTCCTCGCACACGAGCGAAACCAACACAGTTCCTTCTATGCAAACGCCTTCGTCACGGCATGTGCAGGCGAAGCTTTCAAGCCGGCAGAGAGAGGCGAGTATCGAGCCGCACTTTTTTCCCTCCGGCAGCGGTATAGCCCCCTCTACCTCGATTTTTTCGCATAAACGCCCGGATAAAGCGTCTATGCTCTCTTCCTTCCAAAGCAATTCCATGGCATATTTCCTCCCCGTGATTGGATATAAAAACGAACAGATCATCCTCTTTTAATGCTATGAGAAGGGGAAAAAAAGTATGCCATGAATAAAAGTATCACTTGACAATAGAAGGAAAAAAGAAAGCGAAAACTGACCTTAAGAGTGGTCTTTATCCACATTGTCCACCGTGTTATCCACAATTTGGCTATATAAGGCAGTTTTATGAATGTTGAAATTGTGAGTAAATTTTGTCGAAATCGATTTCAAAGAAACACACCGCGCGAAGCGATACGCGGTGTGAAAAAAATTTACAAATTATGATTATTGCAATTTCATATCACATTACGAAACTCGTCGCGATTGTTTTTATCCCGCGCATCATCCATGATAAGCTTATCCGCCACGAGAGCGATGAATTCGCCGTTGGTGGGCTTGTCGTTCTTGGAATAGATGTTATAGCCGAATACCTGATTTATATTTTCTATCTTGCCGCGCGTCCATGCGACCTCTATGGCGTGGCGAATGGCGCGTTCTACCTTGGAGGCGGAGGTGTTGAAGCGCCTGCCTATGCCGGGGTAAAGCTCCTTGGTGATGCGTCCGGTGAGGCTTGGTTCGTAATAAACCATGCGCACGGCCTCGCGCAGATAATGATAACCTTTTATATGGGCGGGAATACCAATGATAAGGAAAATGCAGGTGATCTTTTCATCAAGGCTCTTGGGCGGTGCGGAAAGGGCGTAGGAGGGGGAGACGGCGCTTTGCTCAAGCATGTCCATCACGCGCTTAAAGAGTGCTTCGGGATCTACAGGTTTCACCATATAATAACGCGCGCCCAGCGCGCAGGCTTTGCCGATCATATCCTCGTGCCGCATTGCGCTCACCACGATTATAGCGGGAGCTTTTTCGCAAAGGCCGGCCGGCGTTTATGCGCTCAAGCAGCTCAAAGCCGTCAAGACGCGCCATTATTAGATCGCAGATCAGCACGTCGTAGTTGCCCGCGCGCAGCGCGTCGAGTGCAGCCTGTCCGTCCGATACCACATCGAACTGCCCTACCTGATCCTGCACAAGAAAGTAGTCGCGGATCGCCGTTTGGTGTTGCAGGTTGCCATCCGCCAATAGAATACGGTATTTTGCCATGGGAAGTCCTCCTAATTATGTTGCATTGTTGAGAATCAAAGCGCTTTTTCTGCTATTATGATATCACCGCAGTTTCTGCAAGGATAGAGAATGAAAATGATAGATTTTGTCGTGTTTTAGAACACAAAAACAAAATAATGGAAAAGAAGAACGAAAAAGGAAAAAGCGCTCGAATAAAGGGCGTCTTTTTATGAAAAAAGCGACCCCGAAACTGCAAAGATATACTTATTATAGCATGAAAGACTTAGAAATCCTCATATACGGAATCTTCCTCGCGTTCGCTTTTCTTTTGCGCGCGAAGAAAATGGAAAAATTCGCTTCTGGAGAGGGAGAAGGTCTCAAGGATAGTTACCATTACCGTTGCGACGATACCGGCGGAAAAGCCGTTGTTATAAAGATTCAGTCCGCCGGTGTTCGTTCCTGTGAGGGCGACGAGCGCATAATGGAACATACCGGCAAAAATCCCCGCAATAATGCCGTATTCGCCGGCAACAGGCGCAAGGGCCACTGCGCCGAAGATGGCGGCAAGCTGAACCGCGGGAGCGGCGGAGGGATATGCGCCAAAGACGGAAAAAATCCA
>CAYPAH010000166.1:0-4208 GCA_964408655.1 uncultured Oscillospiraceae bacterium
CGCTTCCTTCATACATTTAAGCATACAACGGATTCGATTGATATGCTTAAACAAAAGGGAGGACAAGTGAGCTCATGCGGGAATGCAGATGGAAAAACGACCTTGCGCCTTATTTGCCCGATAGTATTTATTCGGCTGTGTCAGGTATGGATCGTTCGAAAGCTGAAAGGCTTGAAGAGATCCGCGTGCGCATATACCGGCCGTTGCAGCTTTTGGGCGGCGATTATGAAATCTTGCTCCCCGATATTTGTCCTAACGCCGAATTGATCGAAAAGCTTATGGACGGCTTGAATGAGCATTCAGCCTATGCGCATGAGCGCGAAAGGCAGGAAGGCTTTTTTACCCTGCCCGGAGGATATAGGGTCGGAATATGCGGACGCAGGGGCGCGGGAGAGAGCATGAGCTGCATAAGCGGCCTGAATATAAGGATCGCAAAGGAATGGAAGGGCTGTGCGGACTCACTGATGAACAAGCTGATGAATGAGCGAGGGCGTCCGGTGTCAGCATTGCTGCTTTCGGCGCCGGGAGTAGGAAAAACCACTATGCTGCGCGATATAGCGAGACAGTTTTCAGATGTGGCGTCTGCGAAGATCAAAAAAATAGCTATTGCGGATGAGCGAAGCGAGATAGCGGGGTGCACATTGGGAATACCCAGTCTGGATGTGGGCGGAAGAACGGACGTTATGGACGGCTATCCCAAGGCAAAGGCGATACGGATGCTTATACGCAGCATGTCTCCGGAGCTTATTATAACGGACGAGATAGGCGGGGCGGAGGATGCGGCGGCCTTAAGGGAGGCGAGCAGGTGCGGGGTGAGCATTATCGCAAGCGCTCATGCGCCGGACTCAAACGCGGCAAAGGAAAGATATGAGCTTGCACCTTTGCTGCAAGAAAAGCTGTTTTTGCGCATAGTTGAGCTATACCGTGAGAATGGCTGTGTAAAATTCAGGGTGGCATGACTATGCTTAGATTGACTTTTTTTATTTTTTGTATTTTGCTTTGCACCGCATGTGGCGGCGCCTTGGCGGGGCAATTGAAAAGAAGGCGTGAACTGCTTGAAATAATGATGCGGGATATCCGCTCGATAAGGGCTTATATAGCCTATGAACGCTTGCCTCTGACTGCTATTTTAGAAAAGCTTCACTCTTCCAGGCTGCAGTCGCTTTGGGATATGGCGCTTCAAAAGGGGAAAAAAGCGGAAAACGGTTTTGGCTGCGGATGGCAGGAAACGATATCGGAGCTTCAAGTCTTCATTCTTTCTCCATTAAGCGAAGAGGAGCTCAGGATACTGCTTGAGTTTGGACAGAGGCTGGCGACGCTGCCGGATATAGAGTCGCAGCTTAGGCAGATCGATATGACGCAGGAGAGGCTGCAGCTTTGCCTGCTTGAAGCGAAGGAAGAAATGCATAAGAAAAGCAGGCTGCTTAGTTCACTGGGCGCTATGGGCGGACTGGCTATAACGATAGTGTTATGGTAGAGGGGAAGGTTAAACATGGATATTTCGATAATTTTCAAATTAGCGGGCATAGGCATACTCACCGCTGTCGTTTGCCAGCTTTTAAAACAAACGGGACGCGAGGAGATAGCGATGATAGTTACCTTGGCGGGATTGGTGATAACGCTGATGATGGTGATAGATCTTATTGCCTCGCTTCTTAATAACGTAAGGCAAGTGTTTCAGCTTTATTGAGCCATGACCATCATCAAGCTCTTTGGCGTTTCTGTTATAGGCTGCGTAATTGCCGTAATGCTTCGCGCATATAAGCCGGAGCTGTGCATCCCCTTTGTGCTCACCGTAGGAACTGTGCTGCTTGTCTCGGCTTTGGAAATGCTTACCGGGGTGTTTGGGGATATTAATGCGGCCTTTGAAGGCTTTGGCATAGACAGCTCTTATATGCGCATTGCCATAAAGGTGATCGTCATCGCTTATTTGATACAGTTTGCTTCAAGCATGTGCCGGGATGCGGGAGAAAGCGCTCTGGCGGGAAAGGTAGAGCTTGCCGGACGGGTGCTTGTTTTTTCCGCGGCGGCGCCTGTGATACTTGGAATACTGGATCTGCTTACAGCCTTTGCGAGGCCGTTATGAAGAGGCTCTGCCCATTTATTATATCTCTGCTTTGCATTGCACTTTTTTTGCCTTCGCCCGCGCTTGCTTCGAGAGAGGATGAGATATTGGAAGAAACGCAAGCGCAGCTTGACGGCTATGACCTGAATGCATGGCAATCTGCTGCGGACTCATTTTCCGGAGAGCTTGATAAGCTCTGGGATGGAGCGTCTATGCGAGAATGGATGCTTGATTACGCGGCGGGAAATGTTGACACGAATTATGGAGGAGTTCTAAACAAAGCAAAGGAAGCTGTTATCCATGCGATAAGAGAAAATGCCTCTATGCTTTGCACGCTCTTTGGAATTTCTATATTGACAGGCGTTGTAGGCGTGATCTTTGACGGCGAGAGGGGATTAAGGGAAATACTGGCGCTGATATGTGCGGGAATGGCGATCTCGGCGGCGGCGGCATTCTTTCTACGCCTTATTGCCGAGGCGCAGCGGACTATAGAGCAGATCGCGGCCTTTGCTCTTCAAGCGGTGCCTGTGCTCTCAACTATGCTTACTGCTGCGGGAAACGTGGCTTCCGCAGGGATGCTAAGGCCGCTGATGGTTTTTTTGAGCGGCAGCGTCATTGTTTTTTTTACCGACTTTGTATTGCCGGCTATTACGGCCGCAGGACTGCTGGCGATAGCCGGAAGCTTATGCGGAAGAGATGAACTGCGAAAATTCGCAAAGCTGTTAAAGTCATTGTGCAAATGGTCGATAGGTCTGGTCTTTACAGTATACCTTGGCACTTTGTCTTTGCAGGGAATGAGCCTTGCGGGAGCCGACAGCATAGGACTTCGCACGATAAAATATACTCTTGATAAGTCTATTCCCGTAATAGGCGGCGCAGTGTCAGGAACGCTTGATACTGTGAGAGCCTGCGCTGTGCTGGTAAAAAATGCGGCAGGAGCCGCAACGGTGCTGATGACATTGGCTTATACTCTTGAACCCGCGGTGAAAATAGCTGCCGCCGCGTTCACACTGAAAATATGCGCGGCGCTTTGCGCTCCCGTGTCGGATGGAAAGATCGCCGCAATGATAGAAGATATTGGCGAATTGTGCTCTTATGTGCTTTCGGCCGTTCTTTCGGCGGCGCTGATGTTCGTTATACTTGCGGGCATGTGCATGGCGCTTGGAAACAGGTGAAGTATGGGGTTTGAACCGGTTTTAAAGCTTGTGGCGCTGAGCATATTATATTCTCTGCTGGAGTTTTTGCTTCCGGCGGGAGGAAGCAAACGCAGCGCGGCGACGGCGTTGCGCCTGATAGCTTTGTTGTCGGCGGCAGATATTCTTGTGAAATGGATGAGGTGATGCTATGGCTGCGAAGGAAAACGGCGGAATATGGAAAAACTTGATCGCCAGAATGAAGCAGGATAAAAAATTTGAGGCCGCAGTGTATATTGCTCTTTTGATGCTTGGACTACTGTTGTATTTGCTGATACCGCAAGGTGAAAAAGAAAGCAAGTTGGAAAAAGAAGAGCTGCCTGAGGCGGCTAACGCGCCGATAGAGGGGCGGCTGGAGGATGCGCTTTGCCGTATGAGAGGCGTGGGCGAGGTCAAGGTCATGGTGACATATGATGAAAAAAACGAATACGGGGAGGATATATATGGAGTTATAGTAATTGCGGAAGGAGCGCAGGATATTATGGTGCGAACGCAAATACAAAGCGCGGTGCAGACGGTGTTGAACGTTGATGTGTCAAAAATAAACGTGTTTGAAATGGATCAAATAATGGAGGTGGAATAAATGCTGAAAAAATACGGGGTCTTCATTTTGCTTGGCGTATTGCTGCTTACGGCAATAGTGCTGAAAAGATTCGGGGGAGAGCTTCCGGCCTTTGAGGGCGAGACGGCGCTTGAAGCGGCTGCGGAGCCGGAAGAAAAGGCGGAGAAGGCGCCAGAAGCTGAAAACAGAGATTATTTCACGTCCTTCAGAGAAGAGCGTGAAAGCGTAAGGGCAAAGGAAATGCAGTATCTTGACGAGATAATCGCAACGAGCAACGTTGATGCGCAGACGCTTGAACAGGCGGTGGAACAAAAGCTTGCGCTGGTAGAAAACATGGAAGCGGAATTCACCATAGAAAACATGATAAGCGCCAAGGGATTTTCCGACG
>CAYPAH010000167.1:0-4196 GCA_964408655.1 uncultured Oscillospiraceae bacterium
TAAAAATACTTCACGGTTTCTTTAGCGTTCATCTTTTTCATGCGTTTCCTCCTGCGCAAAAACCAGACTTATTAGCTGATTATATCACAACATATCGCGCAATATAAACCCTTATCGCAGCACGAACGATCCAGCTTAATCATTTCCGTTACCGATTTCGAATGATCTCATGCGCAAGAAAAGCCCCTTGTTATATGCGTTCAAAAGAAAATTTGTAAGTTGTTTGATTATTTATGATATTGTGTGTTATAATAATAGCGATAACTTTTGATTTGTTAGTTCTTTTGAATACTGCCATCTCAAAGGGGTTCATGATTGGAGGCCATTATGCCTGATACAATGCATGATCCTGCTAAAGATGCGCAGGAAGATAAAATGAATCAATCGCTTGATGTTTGCAAGTCATATGTGAGATACACGAAAGAAGCGGTAAAGGATTCGGCCAAACAAATTTCAGAAACGCGACTGGTGATCGATTCTGCGCTTGAACATCTCAAAAGCATCGAGTCGAGAAAGAAAAGTTCATTAAGTGAAATTGACTTTACAAAGCACGAATAACATGAAAACAAACGGCTTTCGGATCTTTCCGAAAGCCGTTTCTCTTTATAGGTAAAATATCGAAAATACAGGCATTATAGCTTGCTCTTGTTCTTGCGCGACAAAACCACGCTTTGTATCACGAGGAAAAGGCATATCATAGCGGCGACGGTGATATTCGTCCACCACGCTTCGTCAAGTCCCAGCGACGAAACGATATTCTTTATCGTGCTCAAAGACAGCACTCCGAAGAACGTCCCTATTATGTTGCCTACGCCTCCGGTGAGCATAGTGCCGCCAATGATAGACGAGGCTATCGCATTCATCTCCGCTCCGCTTGCGTGCGAGGGAGAGCCGGAGCCGACATGCAGAAAATACACAAAGCCGCCGACGCCCGCAAGAACGCCGCAGAAAAGGTGAGCGAGAAACTTCGTTCGCTTAACGTTGATGCCAAGCATGTTCGCGCTTTGATTATTGCCGCCGACCGCATAGAAATTGCGGCCAAGCTTTGCCCATTTTAAAATGATGAAAAGCACCACGACAACTATCAGGGCAACGATCACGCCTATTTCAACATAAGCGGGAACATAATTGCCAAGCTTATTCACAGAGCCCATTCCGGGTACTGTGATCCTTGTAGCCTTGAGCGCCTTAAAGCCCGCGTGCTCTACGTTGAACTGGGTGGCGTTCACTATCGTCGTCATACCCTTTGCGAAGAACATGCCCGCAAGGGTGACGATGAAAGGCTGTATCTCAAGATATGCGATCAAAAATCCCTGAACCAGTCCGAACATCAGCCCGATGAACAATGCAAGAAGCATAGCCGTAGGAACGCTGCCGCCGTTAAAGTCAAGGTGCACAGCGCAGCTCATGCAGACCAGCGCCGTCACCATACCTACGGAAATATCTATCCCTCCGGTTATCATAACAAGGCTCATGCCGCATGAGAGAATGATAAGAGCCGCGTTCTCGTTTAGAATGTTGAAAAAGGTCTGCGGCTTTAAGAAGCCCGAGCCAAGAAAGATCACCGCGCAGGCATACATCGCGAAAAACACCGCTATCGTGATGAAAAGGAGCAGATTGGTGTCAGATATGTTTCTGTGCGCTTTTTTATTCAGTAACGACATCCTAGTTCGCCTCCTTTGCGGTTTTCGCGGGCGCGATCTTTTTCCAAAGCTCCGATATCTTATCCCGCACTATCGGCGCGCTCAAAACGACCAGAACGATGACTACCACCGCCTTATACGCGGGCAGCGCGCTGGAAACAACGTTGAATTTAAAGAGCGTTGTGGTGAGGAACTGAATAACGTATGCGCCTAAAATGGACGAAGTCATGTTGAATTTGCCGCCGCTGAGCGCATTGACGCCAAGGGCAACAGCCAGAATAGCGTCCATCTCTATATCCTTTGCCACAACCGAATAGTTGATGGTGGAAAAACGGCTGACCTTAATAAAGCCCGCTACCGCAACGCAAAGTCCAAGAATAACATAGGTGATGAACTTTATCCATGTGGGATTTATGCCGTTGAGCCGCGACGCTTCGGCGTTGATGCCCACAGATTGCGTATAGAGGCCGAGATTGGTGAATTTCAGCACCAGCGCCGTAAGTATCATGCAGGCTATGGCGATGAATATAGGCGTAGGCACGGGAATACCCGGAATAAAGTTGCCAAAGTAGCCAAACACGGCGTCGCTGATAATAGGCAGCTCGTTATTGTTTATCCATGCCGCTATCGAACGGCCTGCCGTAAAGAGGATGAGCGTCGCCACCATCGGTTGTATCTTGAAGAAAGCGACCAGAGCGCCGTTGAACGCGCCAAAGAGCATGGCCACAACGCAGCAAGCGAGAAACGCAACGATTATGGGCGCCTGAAGCGTGTCGGGGCGGGAATTCGTTCCGCAAAGCACGCGCAGCACCACGCTGCCGCTTATGGCTATGGCCGAACCGACGCTGATATCCTGTCCTCCGGAAGCCGCTGTAACAAGCGTCATGCCTATTGCAAGTATGGCAAGCTCAGAGGCGTTATCCAGAATCGTTATAAGATAACCCGAAAGCACGGGAAAGCCCGCGCTGTTTTGATCGAGAGAAATAACGAAAAATGAGGGGTCGGCTATAAGATTAAATATTATGAGTATCAGCAGCGCCGCGATAGGAATGAATATCTGGCGCTTCACAAGCCCTAAGAGGCTTGAGGCTATCCTTCCGGCGGGCGTCGCCTTTTTTTCATTTTCAATAGAAGGCATTATTTATCGTCACCTCCGGCAATAGTTGTCATTATCTTGCTCTGCGTAAGCTCGGCGCCGCTAAGCTCGCCCACGACCTTGCGATCCCTCATAACGATGAGACGCGAGCAGGTGCGCAGCATTTCATCCGTCTCAGAAGAAATAAAGGTCACGCTTTTACCCTCGGAGGCAAGCTTTAGCACCAGCTTTTGAATATCCACCTTTGTGCCTACGTCTATCCCGCGCGTCGGTTCATCGAGAATAAGATACACGGGATTTGATAAGAGCTGCCTCGCAAGTATGACCTTTTGCTGATTGCCGCCCGAAAGCGAGCCTATAGGCGTATCGGACGAAGCGGTTTTTATATCGAGAAGCTTGATGTATTCATCCGCAAAAGCTTCCGCCTGCGCTCTTGATATGGGCTTGAAAAAGCCCTTCATCACCTGCAATGCAAGAATGATATTTTCTCTTACGGAAAGATCCCCGACTATCCCGTCGCGCTTGCGATCCTCGGGAAGATAGCTTATGCCATGCTTCATAGCATCCAGCGGCTTAGCTATCCTGACTTTTTTGCCGTTCATCTTTACCGCGCCGCCAGTGATCCTGTCGGCGCCGTATATCGCGCGCACACACTCGCTTCTGCCAGAACCAAGGAGTCCTGTAAAGCCGTTGACCTCGCCTTTGCTTATCTTAAAGTCAAAGGGCTTTACTCCCGCGGCGCTCGCAAGCTGCTCAGCTTCAAGAACGGGCGTCGTTTCGTCTTTTTTAAGCGCCTTGCGCTTTTCGATATCGGAAAGATCGTCCAGCTCTTTCCCCAGCATTTTGGAAACGAGCTGAACTCTCGGCAGTTCTTCTATAACATACTCCCCGACGAGCTTTCCGTCGCGAAGCACGGTTATCCTGTCGCAGACCTCATAGACCTGATCGAGAAAGTGCGTCACGAAAATAATGCCAACGCCCCTTGCCTTCAGATCGAGCATCAGCTTAAAGAGCTTTGCGACCTCGCGCTCATCAAGCGAAGAGGTAGGCTCATCAAGAATGAGCACCTTGCATTCCATATCGACCGCGCGAGCAATAGCGACCATTTGCTGCACCGCTATCGAGCAGCTCGCAAGCTGCTGTGTGGGCTCGGCCGGTATTTCAAGAGAGTCGAGTATCCTTCCGGCGCCGGCGTTGATCTCTTTCCAGTTCGTGAAAGCGCCTTTGGTTCTTCCTATATACATATTTTCCGCAACCGTAAGGTTGGGGCAAAGAGTGATTTCCTGATAAACAGTGCTTATGCCCAGCCGTTGGGCGTCCTGTGGTGATTTTATCAATACGGCCTTAGGGCTTCCCTTCATGTAGATCTGCCCCGCGTCCTTGGGATATACTCCGGTCAATACCTTTATCAATGTCGATTTTCCAGCGCCGTTTTCGCCCATCAATGCGTGAATATC
>CAYPAH010000168.1:0-4164 GCA_964408655.1 uncultured Oscillospiraceae bacterium
GTTCCTGCAATATCCTGTAATTCATCGAACAAGCTCTCCTTACGTCCTTATCCTTGGTCGACCAAGCTCGTTCAGCGTTCATACAGCGGAAGCAGCTCATCTATAAGCGCCGACCAGATCAATTACAGCCAGTTCATCTTCCTTGAAGGCGAAAACGGCTCATGGAAGGGCGGCGATTATACGCTGCGTGTTGACGCGCCGATAGCAAACTATGTCAGTACCTCTATAGACGGCGTTTCCGTGCCTAAGGAAAGCCTTTCCGTCACCGAGGGCAGTACGGTAATCACCATTAAAGGAAGCTATCTATCCACCCTGAGCGCGGGCATACACCGTCTGCGCGTTCAGTTCACCAACGGCCGCGCGGAAACAACGCTAAGCATCGGCGACCCGGCCGCAGCAGGCGCTATCCCCGCGCCAATGCCTCCCGCCACGGGCGCGTGCGGATTGGGACTTTACCTGATTGCCCTCGCTCCGGCGCTTCTGTTTGAAGTGCGCAGAAAAAGGCGCTAAGCCCCGCATAAACAAAGCGTAGTTTTTATACGCAGCAGGCCGAGAGATCAGCCTGCTGCGATAATTTATTTTTTCTAAGGAGTTTTATTTTATGGAAAACATGATCGAATTTGACCCAAGCATGAATGAGCGCTATGAAGATGTGCTCTTCGGCGTTCTCGTGCTGAAAGGCTTTCATGCCACAGCCGAGGGGCAAAAAGCCTTCAAAAAGCTCGTTCAGGAGGAATTGGAGCTTGTGCGTTCTTTGCACGCGGACTATAACAGAAAGCTCTTTTCCGAGACCGACGAGGTTATCAGCCCCTATGTGCGCTATTACAAAAAATTCAAGAAGACCTATCATGTGCTGCCGCAGCTCGAGTCTATTTTAAGCGGCAAGGGTTTTCCCGATACGCTTCCGCTTGTGCAGGTGCTTTTTATGACGGAGATAAAGACCTCGCTGCTTATTGCGGGACATGACTTAGAAAAGATGAAGCTCCCATTAACGATGCATATGGCTCGCGGAGGAGAAGAGTATATCGGCGCGGGCGGGCGCGAGGTGGCGCTAAAGCCAAATGATATTTGTCTCAAGGATCAGCAGGGCTATATTTTAAGCATCATCTACGGGCAGGATGAGAAAACGCGGATAGACGAGCAGACCACAGACGCCTTCTTCCTTATTGACGGCGTGCCGCAACTTGAAAGAAAGCATTATGAAGAGGGTTTGAAGGCCATGCTGCATTATATCAATGTGCTTGATCCGAACATTACGCCCTCTGAGATGAAAGTGATCGGCTGCAAAGCAAAGTAAAAAAAGAGAAATAAAAAAAGCGTCTCTGGTGAGGCGCTTTTCGCTCATTATCTTCTGCTGCTTCTGAAGCAATCACTGCAGAGGATCGGCTTGTCGTTGCTGGGCTTGAAGGGAACCTGGCAGGGTCTGCCGCACTCTGTGCAAACTGCGTCGTACATTTGGCGGGGGCCGTTGTCGCGTCCACCATTTTTACGAGCCATACGGCAGGCTTTGCAGCGCTGCGGCTCGTTGGTGAAGCCCTTCTCGGCGAAAAACTCTTGCTCGCTGGCAGTAAAGGTGAATTCTTGTCCGCAATCCTTGCAGATGATCGTTTTGTCGTTGTACATGAAATACCTCTTGTAAAAAATTGCGCAGTGCTGATTTGCACCGCGCAAACTTAATATAACCCATCTTTAGCAAAATGTCAAACATTATGTGAAAATAATTTTAAAAAGTTTTTATAAGCTCATTATATACTCATTTTTGCTTTTCAAAAAGAGATTTATTGGTATAATAGTTTCGGTTCGTGCGCTTTCGCGCCTACGCCTTAAATCCCTGTCTATGGAGAAGATTTAATATGATAAAGCTGCTCTTCGTCTGCCACGGCAATATTTGCCGCAGTCCCATGGCCGAGTTCGTTATGAAAAACATCGTTAATGAGGCGGGCTGTGGATCCGCTTATAAGATAGCCTCTGCCGCCACCAGCGCCGAGGAGCTTGGCAATCCCGTATATCCTCCCGCGCGGCGAAAGCTGGCCGAGCACAAAATAAGCTGCGAAGGCAAGACCGCGCGCCGCATGGAAAAGCGCGATTATGACGAATACGATCTGCTAATAGGCATGGACAGGGCAAACCTTCGCAATATGCAGCGCATTTGCGGCGGCGACCCTTCAAACAAGCTTCGCCTGCTCATGGATTATACGGACGAGCCTCGCGACGTTGCAGACCCGTGGTATACAGGAGACTTTGAAGCGACCTGGCGCGATGTTTGCGAGGGCTGCAAGGCTCTGTTTTCACAGCTTCAAGTCTGATAATCATTGTCTTTCCCTCTTCTTTTGATATTATCACGACGGCATTACCAATCGGTGAATATTGAAAAAATGCCCGGGATCAGCTCGAAGGCCACATAGAAAAAAGCGCCGATATAAAAGAGCACGACCTTTAAGCCCACGGGAAGCTGTACCACCAGCAAAAACGCCCACACCCAAAGTATAAGCTCTATCAGCCCACCCGCAAAGGGAATAAGCATAATGGCCGCGATTATCAATATATCCGCCCACCACGGAAAGCCGAGAAACATCAGCGGAGCATAAACTATAACAACAAAAAACATGTAATAGAGCACAAGGCCTGCCGCACCCATGGCCGCCTGCAGCTTTTCAAGAATGGTCTGAGGGCGGCTTGCGCGCATATGCCTGAGCCCGCGTTCTTTTCTCGCCTTTATCTCTTTATATTCGGGGCCAGTAAATCTTTGATCCGGCATCTCTTACCTCCGTCTATACCTGAATAATTATAGCATAGCGCTGAAAGGGCGCACAAGCAATGCACTTTGTTTCATAATTTCACGATATTTTAATTTGTTTTTAATCATCATTTTTTCGCGCTGTGTTATACTCTTCGAGTAATAATTTTGTATAAAAAAGGATGGAAAAAATATTATGCGCTTTTTAGGCAATATTCTATGGTTCGTTTTTGCGGGCTTCTGGCTTTGGCTGGGCTGGTCGCTGGCGGGGCTTTTATGGTGCATCAGCATAGTGGGTATTCCTTGGGGAGTGCAGTGCTTCAAATTTGCCCGTTTGCTCTCCACACCCTTCGGCAAGGATATAAACTATGGCGGCGGTCTGGGTTCCGCGCTTCTTAACGTTATCTGGCTATGCATAAGCGGCCTTCCTCTTTGCCTCGAGGCCTGTGTTATCGGCGGCATACTCTGCTTGACCATCGTCGGCATTCCCTTTGGTATGCAGTGCTTTAAATATGCAAAGCTCGCCCTCATGCCCTTCGGCGCTGACATCGTGAGAGCATAAACTCAGGCGTTTCGGGCAAAAGTATTGACAAAAGCGCACAGAGAGAGTATCATGCGATATAAATTAAAGTAAAAGGACATTCAAGCTTTGAGAAAGAGCAGCTGCAACATGATGATGTGTATGCGTGGAATGATGATGCATTCCACGCTATTCGTCGTATTGCGCAGCCGACTCTAAGCCATAATATAATTCAGGCAGAGCCCCGCTTCGCATAGGCGACGCGGGGCTCTTTATATTTCAAATTTTTTTAAGGAAGGTATGACCAATGTTTATTTCCGACCTGCTGCAAGAAAAAAATGTAAGCGTATCATGCGAGCTTTTTCCTCCCAAGAGCGGAAGCGATATGCCCGACGCGCTTGAAACGGTAAAGCGCACAGCGGACTTAAAGCCCGATTTCATCAGCGTTACATGCAGCGCCAAAGCCCTGGGCAACAATATCGAGCTTGCGGGACATGTGCGCAAATGCGGCGCGACCCCGCTGGCGCATTTAAGCTGCGTGAGCTCAAGCAGGGACGAAATAGACAACATGCTCGACACCCTTACGCTTAGGCATATATCCAACATTTTGGCTCTGCGCGGGGACATACCCGAGGGAATGCAGCTTGGCGGCGGCTTCAGCTATGCAAGCGAGCTGGTGGAAAGAATAAAGACCCGTGGCGGCTTTTGCGTGGGCGCGGCCTGTTATCCCGAAGGGCACGTGGAATCGGCAAATCAGGCGCAGGATCTTGTTCACTTAAAGACCAAGGTCGATTCCGGCGCGGATTTTCTTATAACGCAAATGTTTTTTGACAACAATGTGCTGTATCGCTTTTTATATAAAGCGCTCGCGCTCGGGATCGATGTTCCGGTGCTTGCGGGAGTAATG
>CAYPAH010000169.1:0-3161 GCA_964408655.1 uncultured Oscillospiraceae bacterium
GAAGCAAAAGCCGCCAAGGATAAGGACGAGGTGCCCGTTGGCGCGATCCTCGTGAGAAACGGCGAGATCATCGCCCGCGCGCATAATCTTACTGAAAGCATGAATGATTCAAGCGCGCACGCCGAGATGCTTTGCTTAAAGGAAGGCATGAAAAAGCTGCGAAGCAAATATCTATCCGACTGCACGCTTTATGTCAGCCTTGAGCCCTGCGCCATGTGCGCGGGGGCAATGATAAACGCGCGACTTGGCCGCCTGTTTTTCGGCGCCTTTGACGAAAGGTGCGGCTGCTGCGGCAGCGCGCTCGATCTTGTCACGGAAGCGTTTTATCACAGCATCCCGACCGTTGGCGGCATAGCCGAGGAAGAATGCGCTTTGATCCTGAAACAGTATTTTTCGAGCAAACGATAAAACTCCCCAAAATAGCCGATGCCGACCTTTTCACCGAAGGCCGGCATCTTTGTGTTTAGGGGGGTTCAGGAAAAATCAGGGAAGAAATAACTTTTGGGCATTTCCTTTTCTCTTTCTCATCTCGCATACTCATAATAACAAACGAATGTGGCGAAAAAAGGTTCATGCTATGAAGCTTTTGTAAGCAAAGTTTGAAGAAACTGCGAAATATCCGCATCAAGCCCTCAAACTCACTTTTCGGCATAAACGAGTCGTCCATCGAGAAAAACGTTTTTTATGCCCTTTGTGCAAAGATTAGCTTCTTTATAAGTCGCCTGATCGCGAAGCCCCTCATAGTCTATAAGCAGCAGATCCGCAGCCATGCCCTCCGCAATGCGGCCCCTGTCTGAAAGGCCGAGCCTCTGCGCGGGCAAGCCCGTCATTCTGCGAAGCATCTCTTCTAATGTGAAAAGCTTTTTTTCTTTTACATAATAGTTTATCGCATGTGGAAAAGAGCCGAACGCGCGGGGATGTCCGTTTTCTCCTTCTTTTCCGAGCAGGCCGTCCGTGCCGATCACGCTTTGCGGATATTTTGCGATCTCAAGAAGATCCTCCTCGCACATGTGAAAATATACGCCAAGCCCAAGTCCCTGATTTCTCTTTAAAATATCTATATATGCGTCAAAGGGCTCCATATCCCTGCTTCGCGCATATTCCGCTACGCTCAAGCCCTCCGCCTCGCGAAATAGCGGGCAGGCCGCGACCATCACGCCCTCAAAGCCGCCGCTGTTATAGATATAGTTATCATAATCGCTCTGCACATTCATTTCGGCGCGCATGTCGGCAAGCGCCGCAGCGTCGTTAAGATGCTTGAGCAGCCTTTCCATGCCGTCCTTGCGATAGCGCGGCGGAATAGAAACATTCAACGAGGTCTGTCCGGCCAGATATGGATAATGATCTACGGTAAGGCACAGACCGCGCTCAATTGCGGCGTCAAAGCGCTTTAATATGCGCGCGGGTTTTCCCCAGTTTTGCCTGCCGGCAGCCTTGAAATGCGAAATAAATATCGGCACCCTTACGGCTTCCGCGCAAAAGAGCGCCTCTTCCTCCGCTTCCTCGACACGGTTTCCCTCGTCGCGAACATGCGTAGCATAAACTCCGCCGTATTCGTGCACGATCTTGAGCAGCTCGATAAGCTCATCCTTTTGGCCGTAGCATCCCGGCGCATACACAAGCCCTGTGGACATTCCCAAGGCTCCGCCCTCCATGCTTTCGGCAAGAAGCCTCTGCATTTCAAGCATCTGCGCCTTATCCGGCTTTTGCGTGTCATAGCCCATCACCTTAAGGCGCAGCGCGCCGTGCCCTGTGAAAAGCTCGGTCTTAGGCTTATTTTCTATGCTGACAATATATTTGCGGTATGCCCTGTAGCTTTCAAGATCTTCAGCTCCGGCTATGCTTGGGCAGGGGCTTATACCGCTGACAAAGCGAATATGCCTTTTCATATTTTTTGTGTCCGCAGGCCACATGCTCACCCCACATTGACCCGCCGCCTGCGTGGTTATCCCCTGAGAGAATTTCGAAAGCGTGGAAAATGCGCTCTCTATCATCAGATCTCCGTGGGAATGCGCATCGATAAAACCCGGCGTAAGCGTTAATCCCGAAGCGTCTATCAGTTCCGCCTGTAGGGGCATGGCCATGCCGCCCCCGGCCAGCTTTTTGATTTTTCCGTTTTCGATAAGCACATCGCCCTTGAAGGCTGGCGCTCCCGTTCCATCAATAATATTCGCATTCTTTATATAAAGCTCCATAAGCCCTTCACCCCATTCCGGCGCATATAAGAGACCGCCTTTCGGCGGTCTCTTATATGCGTTTTACGCAACGACTATGTTTACTATGTTCTTTACTACGATCACCTTGCGTATCGTCTTGCCCTCGAGGAAGGGCTTGAGCTCTTCGTTTTCGAGCGCCGCGGCCTCAACTATCTGCTTATCGGCTCCGGCCGGCATCGTGATCCTGCCGCGAAGTCTGCCGTTCACCTGAATGCCGTATTCTATTTCATCGGCGACAAGCGCGCTTTCATCCCATTCGGGCCACTTGCTTGCATAAAGGGGAGTGGTGTTGCCCATGCTCTCGTTTATCTCTTCGCATATATGCGGCGCGACCGGAGAAAGCAGCGTAAGCAGTATTTTGAGTTCATCCTTTGTTACGCTTCCCTTGGTGTATATCTCGTTCACCATGGTCATCATCTGCGCAATGGCGGTGTTATATTTCATGGCCTCATAGTCTTCGCTAACCTTTTTGATGGTAGCGTTGACCACGCGCTTCATGTCGTCACGAACGCCTTTTTCGTCGCTGAGCATATCCTGCAAACGCCAAACGCGCTCAAGGAAGCGGCGGCAGCCGCGCGCGCCGGTAGTGCTCCATGGAATGGGCTGGTCAAAAGCGCCCATAAACATTTCATAAAGGCGGAAGCTGTCCGCGCCCATTTCCTGAACCACATCGTCGGGATTGATGACGTTGCCGCGGGACTTGGACATTTTTTCACCGTTCTCGCCAAGTATCATGCCGTGGCTGGTGCGCTTTTGATAGGGCTCCGGCGTAGGCACAACGCCTATATCATAAAGGAACTTATGCCAGAAGCGCGAATATAGCAGATGCAGGGTGGTGTGCTCCATTCCTCCGTTATACCAGTCAACGGGCATCCAGTATTCCAAGGCTTCCTTGCTGGCGATCTGTTTATCGTTATGCGGATCGCAATAACGCAGGAAATACCA
>CAYPAH010000169.1:3171-4136 GCA_964408655.1 uncultured Oscillospiraceae bacterium
CCCGCCCAGTTAGGCATGGTGTCGGTCTCGCGTTTGGCGGGGCCGCCGCAATGCGGGCAGCTCGTCTTTATCCACTCGGTAGCGCGGGCAAGCGCGGAAGAGCCGTCGTCAGTGGGCTGATAATCCTCGATATCGGGCAGCTTGAGCGGGAGCTCTTCATAGGGCAGGGGCACCCAGCCGCACTTTTCGCAATAAACCAGGGGGATAGGCTCGCCCCAATAACGCTGGCGCGTAAACACCCAGTCTCTGAGCTTATAGTTGATCTTGCGCGTGCCTATGTTTTTCTTTTCAAGCCAGTCTATCATCGCGGGAATGGCCTGTTTTACCTCCATACCATTTAAGAAGTCGGAATTGACCATTATGCCGCTTGCTACATCGGTAAACACTTCCTCTTGTACGTTGCGTCCGCCGGCGACGACCTCTATGATGGGAAGGTCGAATTTCTTGGCGAACTCCCAGTCGCGCTCGTCATGCGCCGGAACGGCCATGATCGCGCCCGTGCCATAGCCCATCAGAACATAGTCGGACACCCAAATGGGTATCTCTTCTTCGTTCACGGGATTCACAGCCTTTATGCCTTTAAGCTCAACGCCGGTCTTATCCTTATTAAGCTCGCTTCTTTCAAAATCGGACTTGCGCGCGGCCTCCTGCCGATATGCTCGCACATCCTCCATATTGCTGATTTTGTCCTTCATCTCATCGATGAGAGGATGCTCGGGAGAAAGGACCATATAGGTCGCGCCAAAGAGCGTGTCGCAGCGGGTGGTGAAAACCTTCAGCCCCTCGGGATAGCCCTCTACCTTGAATACGACCTCGGCGCCTTCGCTGCGTCCTATCCAGTTTTTCTGCTGTATTTTAACGCGCTCGATAAAGTCCACCGTGTCGAGATCGTCGATCAGGCGCTGAGCATATGCCGTAATTTTCAGCATCCACTGAGAGCGTATCTTTTGCACGACCTGTCCGCC
>CAYPAH010000170.1:0-4121 GCA_964408655.1 uncultured Oscillospiraceae bacterium
TTGGCGAACGGCATATGCCTAACTTCACTTCTCCTGACGGCATGGATAACGTAGATTATCTAAAGCAGCTTTGCGAAGCCGGATTGATACGCAAAATGCCTGACGCAGACGACGCGATCCGCGAACGCATGTATAGCGAGATCGAAGTGATACGGGACATGGGCTTCGTCGATTATTTTCTTATCGTTTGGGACTTCGTTGATTTTGCTCACCGCAAAGGAATTTTCGTCGGACCCGGCAGGGGCAGCGGCGCGGGAAGCCTTGTGGCGTATGCGCTTGACATAACCGATATCGACCCGATAAAACACGACTTGATATTTGAGCGTTTCCTTAACCCTGAGCGCATCTCTATGCCTGATTTTGACATAGACTTTTGCATAGAGCGCCGCCAGGAGGTAATTGATTACGTTATAGAGAAATACGGCGAAGATCATGTGTCGCAGATAATAACCTTTGGTTCGCTTGCCGCTAAGCAGGCAGTCAAGGATGTTGGCCGCGCGCTAGGCATGTCTTATGGCGATGTGGATAAGATAGCCAAGTTGATTCCCAATGCGCTGGGCATAACGCTTCAAAAGGCGCTGGAAATATCCTCCGAGCTGAAAGCCCAATACGACACCGACCCTTCGGTAAAAAAGCTTCTTGATCTTTCGCTAAAGCTTGAAGGGCTTCCGCGTCACGCTTCCACTCATGCGGCAGGCGTGGTTATATGTGAAGACCCGATAACCGACTATATCCCTCTTCAAACCAACGATGGCGCGGTAACGACCCAGTTCACCAAGGACACGGTAGAAGAGCTTGGCCTTCTGAAAATGGACTTTCTCGGGCTTCGCACGCTCACCGTTATTCGCGACGCCCTGGATGCGATTCGCGCGGGCGGAAAGGAAGTGCCCGATCTATCCAAGCTGGAATATGACGATCCCGCAATATATAAGCTTATATCCTCCGGCGACACCGACGGCGTATTTCAACTTGAATCCGCCGGTATGCGCCAGTTTATGATGCAGCTAAAGCCTGATAACTTTGAAGATATAATCGCCGGAATCTCTCTTTTCCGTCCTGGTCCAATGGAGCAGATACCGCGTTATCTCGCGGGAAAAGCAAACCGCAACAATGTAAAATACGAGACCGAAAAGCTTCGTCCGATATTGGACAAGACATATGGCTGCATGGTCTATCAAGAGCAGGTAATGCAGATCGTTCGCGACCTCGCTGGATATTCTTGGGGACGAAGCGATCTTGTGCGCCGCGCAATGTCAAAAAAGAAGCACGAGGTAATGGCAAAAGAACGTAAGTATTTTGTTAATGGAATAGAAGAAAATGGCAAGATAGTAGTTCCAGGCGCGGTTCGCAACGGCGTTCCCGAAAGAGTAGCCAATAAAATATTCGACGAAATGATGGATTTTGCGTCATATGCCTTCAATAAATCCCATGCCGCCGCATATGCCGTGGTCGCCTACAGAACCGCATATTTGAAATATTATTATCCTGTCGAATTTATGACGGCGCTGATAAACAGCTTTCTTGGCTCTGTAGATAAGATCACCGAATATATATATTCCTGTAAATCGCGCGGAATAGACGTTCTTCCGCCTGATATCAATAAATCCTATGCGCATTTTTCCGTTGATGGAAACAACATCCGCTTTGGCCTTGCGGCAATACGCAACGTTGGTGAAAACATAACCCAATCTATCATAAGCTCCCGAAATGAAAACGGCTCATACAAGAGCTTTTTTGACTTTGTTGACCGCACCGACGGGCTTAACAAACGAATCATCGAAGGCTTGATAAAAGCAGGCTGCTTTGATTCCACGGGAGCTAAACGCTCGCAACTGCTTGCCATTTATTCACAGGCTCTTGATTCTTCAATGGCCATGCGAAAACGTAAAGAAAGCGGCCAGCTTTCTATATTCGACATGGCTGAATCGCTAGATCTCGACGTTGGCACGTCTATCCCGCTGCCTAATATACCTGAATTTGACAATCGCAGTATGCTCGCCATGGAAAGAGAATCTATCGGTATATATCTTAGCGGCCATCCTTTGCTTGCTTATGATAAGGCGCTCAAATCCTTCGGCGCTTGCGCAAATGTGCTCTCAGAAGCCGATGGAACAGGGGAGTGGAAGGACAACGCAAAAGTAAGAATAGGCGGAATAATAAATTCCATGCGCGGAAAACCCACCCGTTCCGGCAACGGCATCATGGGCTACGGCGTTCTGGAGGATCTCACCGGATCGATCGAAATAGCCGCGTTTCCTTCTCTTTATATAAAATACACCGAGCTGCTTCAGGCTGACAAGCTCGTTATCATCGACGGCAAGCTCAATATACGCGACGAACAGGCGAACACCATACTTGTTGAAACCGTTCTTCCTCTTGAATCCGCCGCGGCGTCACAGCAAAAGAATCTATATCTTAAAATGCAGACAAACAACGAGGAGCTTTTTGCCCGCATATGCACCGTGCTTAGAAGGTTCCCCGGCAATATACCTGTTTCGATATATTGCGCAGAAACTCAAAAAACACGAAAAGCGCCCAGGGAGCTTTATATCAATCCCTCAGAAGGATTGATCGATATACTCAATAATCTGCTTGGCTCAGAAAACGTGAAGGTGATTTAAAATGGATAATCAAAAAACGATACCAATACAAAAAAACGACGATATCACGCTATATATTGACGCTTTGGGCAGCGACGGACAAGGCGTCGGGCGCGTAGACGGCTACGCGGTCTTTGTTCCCGGCGCGCTTCCCGGCGAAAAAATACGCGCGCATGTGCTAAAGATGAACTCCGCTTATGCAATAGCCAAGTTTACAGAGCTTCTTGAAGCATCTGAAAAACGAATAAAGCCTGCTTGCCCGGCCTTTCCTCAATGCGGGGGCTGCACCTTGCAGCATCTTGCTTACAGCGAGCAGCTTTCGCATAAAAAGCAAACTGTAGAAGACGCCTTGCGCCGAATCGGCCGCTTGTCCGATTTTGAGCTTTTCGATACCATAGGCATGGACGAGCCGTCTCATTATCGAAACAAAGGCAGCTTTCCTTACGCAAACACAGGGCATGTAGCCTTCGGCTTTTTCGCTCCTCGCAGCCATCGTCTTGTTCCGCTTGAAGACTGCATGATACAGCATCCTTCTATCGTCAATGTCGCTTTGTGCGTGCGCCGCTGGGCTCAGGATAACCGCGTATCCATTTATGACGAACAAACTCACATGGGTTCTCTTCGCCACTGCATGGCAAGAATAGGCAGCGACGGCAGGGTGATGGCAGTTATCGTTACCCATGGCAAGCTGCCTCACAGGGAAGAGCTTATCTCCGCGCTCCAGTCCGCGGTTCCCAAGCTTTGCAGCATTTATCACAACCGCAACGACCAGCGAACAAATGTGATCTTTGGCGAGCGGTATGAGCTTATATGGGGAGATGCGGAAATTTATGATGAAATAGGCGGACTTCGCTTTTCGGTAAGCCCTGCTTCGTTTTTGCAGGTCAACCCCGCGCAGACTGAAAAGCTATATTCGACCGCGCTTGAATATCTTGATCTTCACGGCAGCGAGACTGTTGCCGACGTTTATTGCGGCATAGGAACGATCTCGCTTCTTACCGCCAAGCATTGCGGACATGTTACCGGCATAGAAAACGTAGCCGCCGCCGTTGATGACGCAAAAAAGAACGCGGAGCTTAACGGCGTAAGTAATGTGGACTTTATCTGTGAAGACGCTGCAGCGGCGCTTTCTTCGCTTATAAAAGGCGGCTTCCGCCCAGATAAGCTGATAGTCGATCCTCCCCGCAAAGGCTGTGAGGATGCCGCGCTTGAAGCTATCGCCTCATGCGGCGCCGAGCGCATAGTTTATGTTTCCTGCAATCCGGCCACTCTCGCAAGAGACTGCGCCTATTTGAGCGAGCACGGCTATTGCGTGCAAAAGGCACAGCCCGTCGACATGTTTCCGTTCACGGCTCACGTTGAGTGCGTGGTATTGATGTCGAGGGTAAAAGAGTGAGAGTGCTGAAAACCCTTATATATCAAGGCTTTTAGCACACATGGGTACGAAACCCATTGAGCGAAAAACGTGAAAATATCGCTTCGCGGGAACAAGTCCATAAAGGCACTTTTTGATAGTCAAGT
>CAYPAH010000171.1:0-4105 GCA_964408655.1 uncultured Oscillospiraceae bacterium
ACATGGCTGTTTGCTCCCTCCGTTTGCCGTTTAGATAAAATCATTTTCCATATATTATAACATACCCGTGGCGGCTTAATACCTTAAATATTACACTGCTATCAGCCCGCACCGGGGCACTGTGCATGTATTTTGATCCCGAATTGAGAGCTGTTCGCCTTCGTTTTTTCCAATCCTCTCACGCTTTTCATCACACAAAATAAAATAGCAATCCAATGGATTGCTATTTTTTTGGTGGACGCGAGGAGAGTCGAACTCCTGTCCGAAAACCTGTCAACGGGACTTTCTACGAGCGTAGTTGCCGTTTTAAAATTCCCTTGATTCAGCTCCCAGCAACGGGATCAGTATCTCGGTAGCTTCATAAATCCCACCCGCCGCAAAGCTTAAGCAGGCTGGTTCCCCACCTTAATGACGCCGGTTACCGGTGGCGTGGGAACCGCCGGGCCAACGGCTGCCTAATTAGGCAGCGACAGCTAACTTAGAGTTGCCGTTTAAATTTAAGTTTCCCCATTTTAACGAAGCTAGGGGCTTCGGCTCGCTTATCCGGCCTCCATGATCCCCGTCGAAACCATGTACGCGCCCATAAGACAATATGAGTATAGCACAAGCCTTTACAAAATACAAAGGTACAAAAGAAAAGTCACAGAAATTTACGGATCATGTCACCGCTGCTGCAAAACTAAAGCAGTCTTCTTTCTTTTCAGATCGCTTCGCTTTTATTTTGAGCCGAAGAATAAAAGCTCATTTTCAGCGCGTCGTGCGGACAGCTTCTTATGCACTTGCCGCAGCGTATGCAGTCAGCTCCATTCGGCTTTTGATATACGGGAATATCCAGCTCGCAGGACGCTCTGCAAGCACCGCAGGAAACACACTTTTCTTTATCCACCCTTATCTTAAGCGCCGAAACAGGGTTCATTATCCCATAGATCGCGCCAAGTGGGCACAAATAGCGGCAAAACGGCCTGTATAGCTTGATTGAAAGCGCCATCAGCGACGTAAGCAAAAAGGTCTTCCACCAGAAGAGCATTCCGGCGGCGCCTCTAAGCATTTCGTTCGCAAACAGCAGAGGTATCGCGCCAAGAAGCGTGCCGGAGGGACAGACATATTTGCAGAACCATGGAATGCCAATGCCATATTCGCTCGTGAAAAAGATTGGGAATATTATCACAAGCAGCGCAAGCACAACATAACGAAGTTTTCTTAGATAGCTTTCACCTTTAAGGCCGCGCCATTTCTTCTTTGGAGGGAGCTTGAAAAGAAGATCCTGTATCCAGCCCATGGGACAAAGCCAGCCGCATATAAAACGGCCAAGCAGCGCCCCGAACACAAGCAGCGTTCCAAGCACATAAAAAGGAAATCTACCCTTTGTTCCCCCTATACAAGCCTGCAACGAACCTATCGGACAAGCGCCCCGCGCCCCTGGGCAGGAATAGCAATTTAATCCCGGAACGCATATCGCTTTTGTGTTGCCCTGATATATGGTGCCATTGACGAAGCCCGTGGCATAACTGTTGCTAAGCAGGGTCCATGCCGCCTGCACATAGGCGCGGATATCTTTTTTTCGTTTTTCAGCCAATGCCAACACACTCCAAACATATCCGTATTGCCTTATTCAACACGATCAAAGTATCGCCGCGAAGCAATCCCAGCACAATAAATAATATGCCGAGCACAAACAGGATCAATCCCGTTTTATTCCATTGTTGAAATAATGCTTTCAATGACATTCACCAATCCGTCCTTTTCCGTATAGCCGATCATCTCAGAGCAAAGCGTATTGCCGTCGCTTCCGATAAAAAATGTCGTGGGAATATACATCATGTTCATCAATATTTTTTGCCCGACCTCACTGTTGACGATGATCTGCGGATAGTTTGCCTTCTTGTCCGCAAGAATCTGCTTTGCCGTTTCAATAACATCCGGCGAGCTTTCCTGCGCATCCGTACATAGACCGACAAAGTTCACCCCGCTTCCGGCATATTCATCCGAAAGCTCCGCCCAAGCCGGAATAGTGCTGATGCACGCGGGGCAAGTGGTAGACCAAACGGTAAACACGGTAAGCTTCGCCTTGGCGAACTCGTCTTTACCGTTAAAAACATCTCCATTCAGTGTAAGTGAGTTCACCTTCATATCCGTGCCGGCATGGTTGAAGTTTATTTCAGCAGGCGTATAGCTATCCATATACGGCGTATCGTTGAAAGCGCCGTTTTGCTCTTCACCGGAGACGACTTCCGATAAATCAGCTTCCGGTAAAACAATCGCCGTGTCCATCTCAGCTTTATCTAATGAAACAGCATCCGTCGCCTCATCCAAAGGAAGCGTCTCCTCAGGCGCCGCGCTTTCCTGCGCAGGCATACCGGCACATCCGCAAAGCACTAAAGCCAGAATTATAAGCAGGCATAATGATATTCGCACCGTTTTTTTCATAAAGCAACCGCCTTTCATACGCCTTCATTATCGCAAATTACTTATAGTGTCGCAAGTATTTTTGTGTTTTCACATCGTGGGTTCATATAAATACATGATTAATACACTTTCAAGCCCTACACTATGGCAAGAAATCATGTTATAATTTCAATAAATACTATTCCTAACATGTGCGAGCCGAAATCGTATAAAGGTTCATCATGTTATGGAAGGAGGTCTTAATTTGGAGCGGCTTCTTCAATCACTGTTCGATTATCAGCGTTTTGCGCGAAATGAACATCTGGATCGCATTATTACCGACACGGAAAGTCGATACTTGCTTGAAAAACATCTCTTACAGGATGATATGCTCGAGCTCAACGCGGCCGGCGATACTGCCGCTCAAAGCGCAAAGAGGCAAGACGATGAATGACCGTAAAATAACCGTTGAAAGCCTCTATGAAGAATACAGCGGAAAAATCAAATCCTACATCATGAGCCGTATATCGAACATCCATGATGCCGAGGATTTGGTTTCCGATGTTTTCTTAAAGATATCTGAGCATTTTGCCGACTATGACGCATCCAAATCCTCATACAGCACATGGATATACGTTATCACCCAGAACACAGTGCGTGATTACTTTCGCCGCTTTCAGAACAATAAAAACGTTGAGCTTCCGGACGAGCTTCCTCTTCCCGATCTAAATGCGGATGTTGAAGGAAAACTTTTAAATGAAGAAATGCTCGAAACTCTTGCCGTGGCTCTAGATAAGCTGAGCGAAAGAGAACGTGATATCATTATCCTGCGCTTCTATAAGGGGATCCCCGCAAAGGAAGTTGCTGAAATGCTTGATATCAGCTACGCAAACGTTCGTTATATCCAATCCGTCACTCTTAAAAAACTCAGAACACTGCTGCCCCAGGACATAGTATGACACAGGCCGTGCACGAAATAGCGCCTATATTTGACTCAAGCTCTACCATTTTGATCTTGGGTTCATTTCCATCAGTAAAATCCCGCGAGGGCTGTTTCTTTTATCATCATCCCCAAAATCGCTTTTGGAAGGTGCTTTCGAAAATTTTCGAAAGCGCTGTTCCTGTCTCCATCGATGAAAAACGAGCGTTTCTGCTTTCTCACCATATTGCTCTTTGGGATGTAGTAGCAAGCTGTGAAATTAATGCATCCTCTGACAGCAGCATTCGAAATGTTGTACCTAATGAAATATCGCTCATTCTCCGCGCCACAAAAATCTCGCACATATACACAAACGGCGGCACGGCATCTCAGCTCTATAATCGTTATATTTACCCCGCGACCGGCATTCAAGCGATAAAGCTTCCTTCCACGAGCCCTGCAAACGCAGGATTTTCGCTTGATATGCTTGTTTCTTCATGGCAAGCGATACTTGATTAAAATGAAAAATTTATCTATTCTTGTTTTTAAGAAAAACAAAGTATCAAGCGCAAAAGGATCAATCGGATCCATTAATTTGAATTCGAATGACAATTAACAGTTTATAACGCTCCGCCTCGCTGCAACCCGCACTGCGGGCGCTCTGCTTCGCTCTGTCGCCAGCCAACTTGGCTGCTGTGGCTCGGGAAAACCAGTTGCTAAATGGCAAACAAAAAGAACATCCAAGCGGATGTTCTTTTTGTTTGGTATCCGGCAGCTACCTATTTTCCCGGGCCGTCACCA
>CAYPAH010000172.1:0-4031 GCA_964408655.1 uncultured Oscillospiraceae bacterium
TCGGTTCTTGCTTTAGTGGCCTTGGCGTTCGCCGCATCGGCAAATCTTATCGGCAAGGCTGTCATTACTATTGCAGCGCTCGCTTGTGCGATTTTGGCGATCTTTGCCTTGATAAGCATAGGCTTCGTTTATATACGGCGCACCTCCAGCCTTCTTTCCGGAATACAAAAGAGCGCGGAGATAATGGCACAGGGCGAGATAACCAGCGCCGACACCAACTTTGGCGACGCTTCGGAGGCGGCCAAGCAGATATCAGGCTCTGTTGGCGAGATGGGCGCATATCTTTCCACCGTGATAGCCGACATTAAAGAGGTACTCTATAATATCGCGCACAAGGGCGATTTTACCACGCAGACAAACGCGGAATATAAGGGCGATTTTGCCTATATCAAAGCTTCGATAGATGAGCTCACTGAATCTCTTGTCGATGTATTTACGAAGATAGTCAACGTTTCGGGCATGGTGCTCTCGGGAGCCGAGCAGCTTGCCGAAGGAAATACGGAGCTTGCTAACGGAGCTACGCAGCAGGCGGCCGACTCGCAGGAGCTTTTCTCCCTTATCACGGCGCTTGCGGAGGGCTTTAACAAAAGCGCTCAGCACGCTTTGGACGCAAACTCATGCACGACGATGGTGAACACCAGCGTCGGCACCTGCAAGCAGCAGATGGAGGATGTAAGCCTCGCAATGACGCATATCAGCGAATCCTCGGCAAAGATAGACCAGATAATCAAAACCATCGATCAAATAGCGTTTCAGACCAATATACTTGCGCTCAACGCGGCTGTCGAGGCGGCGCGCGCGGGTGAAGCCGGCAAGGGCTTTGCCGTTGTTGCGGACGAGGTGCGAATGCTTGCAAACAACACAGCGGAGGCGGCAAAAGAGACTACGCAGCTTATTCAGGAGTCGCTTGACGCCATAGAAAACGGCATACAGGCTGTGGCGCATATGGAAACGACCATCGCCTCGGCTTCGGGCGAAGCTGAAAAATCCACCATCGCGGTGAACGAGATCGCGGGCGAGATGGACGGCTTTGTTTCAGAGATAGACAGAATGAAGGAATATATGGGCAGCGTTGTGAGCATTGGCGAGCGCAACGCGGGCATAGCCGAAAACAGCCAGGCCTCATGCGAAGAGCTTTACGCTCAGGTGGGCGAGCTGGACGCCTTGGTAAGAAGGGTCAAGATAAGCTGAAAACAGGACTTCATAAGGGCGAACGCCGAAGGCGTTCGCCCTTTTATATACATATTTCTGAAAGATTTGTGAATATCGTGTGTATTTGCTACAGTAAGGCGCGTTTTCATGCTAAAATGCAAGCATGAGCAATGAAGGAAAAAACAAAAAATTCCTGCTTCGGGTTTTACAGGGCGCGCTTATCGGCGCCACCTGCATAATACCGGGGGCGAGCGGCGGAGTGGTGGCGGTGTCCATGGGGCTGTATGAGCCCTGCGTTGAGGCTGTGTATGCATTTTTCCGCCATTTCAAAAGCGAGGGGAAAAGGCAGTTTTTATTTCTTCTGCCGCTTGGCCTTGGCGGAGTGGCGGGCTTGATCGGGTGCAGCTTCGCTTTGGAATGGCTGCTCGAAAACATTCGCGAGCCCTTCATGTTTGCTCTTATGGGAATGGTGCTTGGCGGCCTGCCTGCCTTTTTTAAAGAGGCTAACAAGGGCGGCTTCCGTCCGCGCTATCTTATTGCGACGGCGCTGGGATTTTTCGTGATCGGCGCGGCCGCGCTCGCAAACAGATGGATATCGGGCGGAGCGGGCATGGAGTTTAGCAGTTATTCCGCAATGCTTGGCGGCGCGATAATCGTAGCGGGAACCATGGTGCCGGGCATGAGTACATCCTTCCTTTTGATGATGCTTGGCATTTATGAACCGCTGCTTGCGGCGCTTACGCATTTCAAGCTGCTCACGCTCGTTTTTGTCGGCATTGGCGGAGTTATCGGCGGGGGTCTGATGCTGCTTTTCATTCGCAGGATGTTCAGACGCTATCATGCGTATTCTTATTACACCATGCTGGGCTTTTTGCTCCTTACGCTGATAATGGTATTTCCGGGGCTGAGCATTGCTGACCTCGTGTGGGACATGCTGCTTTTTGCGCTGGGCTTTATAAGCGTCTATTTTATGACAAAAATAGAGAAAAAAGACCCTTTGACAGAGGTGCCTTCCCGGTAAATAATGGTTGTAGACTGCCCTTTTCAAGGAAGGGCGGCTTTGGGGAAAATAAACTTAGGAGTTTTTATGAAAAAAAGAATTTGCGCTTTACTGCTAGGGATCATCACTCTTCTTTCGCTGCCGCTTGCGGGCAACGCGGCGGTTCTTGCGGGCAACACCAGCAAGGTGGATTATGACAACACCGATCCCGCACGTTACTGGATAGAGATCGATCTGAAAAACCAGATAATCACAGTATATGAGGCCGCGACGGGAGCTGTGGCGCTGCAAAGCCTTTGCACCACGGGCTCGGAGGAAAATCCTACCGGAGCGGGAGATTATACCATTGGCGACTTAAAGGAACGCTTCGGCTATTTCGTGGCATACGGACAATATGCCCAGTATTGGACGCAGGTGGTTCGCGGAGTATATATCCATTCCGTGATGTATGATTCCCAGAAGCTCAGCTCGATGTCCAAGAGCGCATATCGCAATTTGGGCAAGAATGTTTCTCACGGCTGCATTCGCGTGCTGCCCCATATCGCGCAGTGGGTCTATTATAACTGCCCTCCGGGAACGGTTTGCAAGATAACAAACGCCAAGCCGCTCGATGAAGCGCTCGCTAAAGCCCTTAAAGCCGCTATACCCGCATACGGCGACTATCAGCAGCCCACGGATGCAAAGGCCGATCCGGCGGAAGTGCCCGCGACTGTTCGTTATAACAAGACGCCGCTTCGCACGGGCTTTTCCGCTTCAAAGGATAAGACCGTGGAAGTGCTTGACGCTAACGCGCATGTGATGCTGCTGCAGATCGGTCAGGAATGGTGCAAAGTAAGATGTGAGGACGGCGAACTGGGCTACATCAAAACGCCTTATCTGCTCTTTGACGCGGACGCCGGAATAAGCACAAGAGAAGCCTACGCGGCAACGAAAAAAACATATCTCTATGCTTCTATGAGCACGGATTCCGATAAGCATGCCACGCTTTCCGCGGGAACGGCTGTGCAGGTGAGCGACAATCCCAAATCCGGCTGGTACAGCGCTTCGTATAACGGAACAGAGGGCTATGTGCGCACTAAATACGTCAAGCTCAGCACGACTGTCGTTTATCCCGAGCTGCCCATAGTTGAGACCGCGCCTGTTACGGTGGCTCCGGCTGACGGAACGGCTGCCGCCCCGACGACCACGACTACGGCTACCGGCACACGCACACGCGCCGACAGGGCGGTGAATATGCGCGCGCAGGCCACTACCGCTTCGGCGCTTATAGCGACGCTGCCTCCTTCAACAGAGGTGCATGTTATGAGCATTGAGGGCGAATGGTTTCATTGCAGCGCGAACGGCGCGCTTGGCTATCTGCATTCAAGCTGCATGGGATGAAAATAAAACATAAAAAAAAGAGTATTGCGGCGCACAAAGGGCTTTTGCTCCTTTGTGTGCTTGCTTTATGCATAAGCGGCTGCGCACGGCTCAATGACGAGGTGATAAACGTAGAGCCCGCGCCTTTGGCGAGCGCTTCGCAAAAGCCGGCGCCGTCTCCGGATCCGACGCCAAGGCCAAGCCCAAGTCCCAAGCCCGATAAGCTGACGGCAGAAGAGGGCGTATACACTGTTGCATGGATAAGCGACACCCAGCATTACAGCAAAAAATACCCTTATATCTATTATGAGATGGCCTCTTTTTTATCAAAAGAACGCGAAAGGCTGAATATCGCATATATCGTTCATACCGGCGACCTTGTGCATAATTATAACGACGAGGAGCAATGGAAGGTGGCGGACGGCGCGGTGGACCTTGAGGCAGTAAAAAAGATGTCCACGCCGGAGGCGCGCCGCGCGCTGCTCTCCATAAAGGGCGTGGGGCCAAAGGTGGCGGAATG
>CAYPAH010000173.1:0-4022 GCA_964408655.1 uncultured Oscillospiraceae bacterium
GGCGGCTATCGCGGCAGGCAGTCCGAAAGCGCCGGTATAAAGCGCCTTGCCGACTATCGCCCCGTAAAGCCCCAGCCTTGACAGCTCTCGGATGTTTTCCAGGCTCGATACGCCGCCCGAGGCAATAAAGTCCATTTTATAGCTTTGCGAAAGCCGTTTATAAAGCCCGGGATTCGCGCCGCCCATCATGCCGTCCTTTGAGATATCTGTGCAGATAATAGTTTTTACGCCCATATCCTGCAAGCTTTCGCAGAACTCATCCGCGTTCATCCCGCTTTGCTCGGTCCAACCCTTTATGGCTACTTTTTCATTTCTTATATCGATGCCTACGGCGACGGCCTCGCCAAACTCGCTTATCGCCGCTTTAAGAAAAGCGGGGTCGGTAACAGCGGCCGTTCCCAGTATTATCCGTTTTATCCCAAGAGAGATATATGCCTTTGCCGTTTCCATGCTGCGAATGCCGCCGCCAAGCTCAAGCTTTAGGCCGCATCCGTTCACAATATCCTTTATGATAGCAAAGTTTTCATCCGCGCCGCTCTTTGCTCCGTCAAGATCCACAATGTGCAGCCACTCCGCGCCGGCCTTTTCAAAGCTTTTCGCAAGCAGCGGCGGATTCACGCTGTAAACCGTCTTTTTTTGATAATCGCCTTGTATCAGGCGCACCGCGCAGCCTCCGCAAAGATCTATCGCAGGCAAAACTATCATTTTTTCTCACCTCACATTTCGCAAAAGGCTCGCAGTATGCCAAGTCCCGTTTCTCCGCTTTTCTCCGGATGGAACTGCGTTCCCATAACATTGTTTTTTGCGACGGCGGCAGTAAGCGGCGCTCCGTATTCCGCCCACGCCGTCACAGAGCTTTCGCAGTCCATCGCGGCATATGAGTGGACGAAATATACGCAATCGCCCTCATTGGCATATTTGAACAAGGGGTGCTTTTCTTTGCTGAAATGCAAAGCGTTCCAGCCTATGTGCGGCACCTTGAGCTCCGCCCCTATAAGCGGGGCAATGGGCTTTACGCTGCCCTCGATAAGGCCAAGCCCCTTATGCTCGCCGTATTCATAGCTAAGCTCAAACAAAAGCTGCATCCCAAGGCACACGCCAAGAAGCGTTTTACCCGCCTTCGCTTCGCTTATCAGCAGCTCGTCAAGCCCGTTTTCCCGCAGCTTCGCCGCCGCGTCCGCAAAAGCGCCCACGCCCGGCAAAAGTATTTTATCAGCGGCGAGCAGCTCGTTTTTATCTCCCGTCACCTTTGCCTCGGCGCCGATGGCCGCAAACGAGCTTTTAAGAGAAAAAAGGTTGCCCACTCCGTAATCGAGTATAGCTATCATGCAAGAAGAGTTCCTTTCGTAGAGGGTATTTCGTTTTTGCAGCTTTGGTCTATCGTGACAGCCTCGCGAAGTGCGCGCCCCAGACCCTTGAAGCAGGCTTCTATGATGTGGTGCGCGTTTTCTCCGGCGAGCTGCTTTAAGTGCAGCGTAAGCTCAGCCCTGCGGCAAAAGGCCAGCATAAACTCCTTGACAAGCTGAACGTCGAAGGTGCCTGTCTTTTCAACTGAAATATCCACATCATAGCCGAGGAAGCTTCGTCCCGAAATATCGAGCGCGCAGATGACAAGCGCCTCGTCCATTGGTAAAATAACGCTGCCGTAGCGCTTTATTCCCCTCGCCTCTCCCAGCGCCTCTTTGAGCGCCGCGCCAAGGCAAATGCCTATATCCTCAACGGAATGATGATCGTCCACATATACGTCGCCCTTGCAGCAGATATCAAGATCAAATCTGCCGTGCTTCGCAAAAAGCGTAAGCATATGGTCGAGAAATCCTACTCCCGTGTCTATACGGCTCTCTCCGCTGCCATCAAGGGAAAGCTTGAGCTCAATATCGGTTTCAGCGGTCTTACGCACTATCGTTTTTTCACGCATTTCGTTTTTCCTCCCGTTGCTTGATTATCTCTTTAAGCTTTTCTATCAAAACATCCATTTCTTCTCGCGTGCCGATGCTTATGCGGTTATAATCCTTCAGCCTTTCCGTTTCAAAATGTCTGATGAGCACGCCTCGCGCTTTAAGCTCTTTATAGATATCCATTCCGCTGACAAAGGCGTGCTTTGCGAAAATGAAGTTCGCATAGGAATCGGTCATGCCAAAGCCCAGCTCGCCAAGCTTTTTTGCGGCGTAGGCGCGGTTTTCGATTATTTTTTTGCGGCAAAGCTCAAAATAATCAGGATCGTTAAGCACCGCCTCGCCTATCAAAAGGCTCATACGGCTCACATTATACGGATTTGTTGAATAACGCAGCAGCTCAAGATCGTCTATGAGCGGCTTTTGCGCCATCGCAAAGCCCAGCCTTGCCCCCGCCAGAGCGCGCGACTTTGAAAAGGTGCGCACGATAAGAAGGTTCTCATATTTTTCAATAAGCGGCAGGCAACTTTCAGCGCCAAAGTCAACATAAGCTTCGTCCACCACGACGACGTTTGCGGGATTGCTCTTGATTATTTTTTCTATTTCCTCCACACGCAATATCCTGCCCGTCGGCGCATTCGGATTATCGATAAATATGGTTTTGTTCAGGCCGCAATAATCTTCGGGATCGATGCTAAAATCATCTTTTAGCGGCAGTATCTGCGTATTCGCGCCATGAAGGGAAGCGAACACTTTATTAAAGCCGTAGCATATATCCGCAAAGGCGACGCCTTGAGCGCCGTAGGCCATAAAAGCAAAATTCAATATGTCGTCAGAGCCGTTCGCGATCGTTACGTTTTCCATTTTCAGCCCGTAGCATTCCGCAAGCTTAGTGCGAAGAAGCATAGCCTGCGGGTCGGGATAAAGGCGCTGCTCGTTTGCCGTTTGGTGCGTCATGCAGGCAAAAACTCCCGGCGCGGGCGGAAAAGGACACTCGTTTGTGTTTAGCTTGACATATTTCATGTCCCTCGGCTGTTCGCCCGGAGTATAGGCTTCGAGCGGAGCATATTTTTTATCGAGATAAACGCTCATAATTCCTCCCCAAAGCGAACTCCAACGCTGTTTGCGTGCGCGTCAAGCCCCTCTCTGTGCGCAAAAGTCCGTATGTCCTGCTGGATCTTTTCAAGCGCTCCCCGCGTATAATAAGTAAAGGAATATTTCTTGATGAAATCATCCACGGAAAGCGGACTTGAAAAACGCGCCGCTCCGCCGGTAGGCAGGGTGTGGTTAGTGCCTGCAAAATAGTCGCCAAGCGCCTCGGGCGCGTTTCTGCCAAGAAAAACGGAGCCCGCGTTTTTCACGCTGTCAAGATAATCAAAGGGCGAGTCAAGGCAAAGCTCAAGATGCTCCGGCGCGAGCGCGTTGGCTATTTCAACAGCCTCCTCAAGGCTTTTTGTTATCACTATCTTTCCGTTGTTTTCTATCGAGGCTCTCGCTATCTCCTCGCGCGGAAGGCGTGAAAGCTGCCTTTCAAGCTCGATCTGAACGGAAGAGGCAAGCGCCTCGCTTGTCGTAATAAGCACGGCGCTCGCGTTTTTATCATGTTCCGCCTGCGAGAGCATATCGGCCGCGGCCCACACGGGGTCCGTCTTTTCATCGGCAACTATCAGTATTTCGCTGGGTCCCGCGATCATATCTATATCGACAAGCCCGTATACCTGTCTTTTCGCCTCCGCGACAAAAGCGTTTCCGGGGCCGACTATCTTATCTGCCCGCTCTACGCTCTCGGTGCCGTAGGCAAGCGCCGCTATCGCCTGCGCCCCGCCTATTTTATAAATTTTATCCACACCCGCAAGCTTTGCCGAGGCGAGTATCTGCGCGGCCACCCGGCCGCCCTTGGCCGGCGTGGTCATAACTATGTTTTTCACCCCCGCAAGCTTCGCGGGTATCCCGTTCATCAGCACCGTGGAGGGATAGCTTGCCGTTCCGCCCGGCACATAAAGCCCCACCGTTTCAAGCGGGATTATCTTCTGTCCAAGCACCACGCCTTCTTTTTCGTTCATCACAAAGCCGTTTCTAAGCTGCTTTGAGTGAAAAGCGCGTATGTTTTCGGCGGCTCTTTTCAGC
>CAYPAH010000174.1:0-3981 GCA_964408655.1 uncultured Oscillospiraceae bacterium
TCTGTCACGCGAGGGCTATGAGCGTTTCCTCAAAACGCGAGGACACAGTGTGGAGGAATACGCATGGCGAAGCGCGGAGTTTGCCCGCTTTAAAGCCGGTAACGACGCGGTGCTGCAAGCCGGCGCACTCTTCCGAGAGATCATCCCTCTTTCCCGCCTCAAGCAGATCGCACAGGACGGCTTTTGCCGTATGCCGGGGCTATACTTCATGGAGCGCGGCTATACGAAGGTGAACGCGCAGGGTTGTTTGGATATTCTCAACGGCTATATACGCTATATGGAAACCATGCCGGACTTTCAGCTTTTGATATTGGATGATATTGCGCCGCTTCATGCGGACAACTGCTGGCACATCAAAGAAAACCAAAGCCTTGCCTTGAACGACTGGAGCGGAGAGCTGCCTGTGATGATACATTCCGATCAAATTCTGCTGATCCGCGAATTTCAGTCTCACTTTGATAAGCTGTGGGCAAAAGGCACGGGAGCGATCGGAAACCGCGCCAATGTGATAAGCATCCTTCGGGATGTGGCGGGGCGCATGGCAGAGTAAAACGCAGTTCGTCATGTAATAAAATCAAGGGGGTAAGTATATGTTCTTTTTCATTCGGGAGGGACGGTATGTCACGGCTGTAAAAAAATTCTGGTTCTGGATTTCCGTGATCTTAGGCTTAGGCGGACTCGCAGCGGGAAGCGCGCTGTTGATAGTAAAGGCAAACCAGGCTCTGCTTGGAGTAGTCATGGGGATTTTGTATCTGGGCTGCGTTGTCTTTGACTGTCTGTTTCTCTCCAAAGGGAAACATTCCTATGGCATCACAGCCTGCGGCTACGGGATTGCCGCCACGTTGCTCCCGGTCATTCTTCAATGTGTCAATCTGCAAAGCGACACATACATTGCAATGGCGGCGCTGGGTATACCAACCCTTATCGCAAACATCTGGGCAATGAACGGCAGCAAGAAAATGACACAGGATCGGGATGAATCCGTAAGATCCTGCGTTATGCTCAAAGGCAGGCGCAGCCGTGTCCCATTCGCGCTTCTCTATGTATTGACGATCGTGGGCGTCGTCCTCGCTGTTGTGGCTATTGCAAACGGCACGCTGCCAGTATACTTATAATTCGCTAAAAATGCCGACGATATCATATTCCATGATCGCGGCAACATGATAAAGCCGCGCAACAACTTCAAACAAACTAAAGGGGGTACATCAAAATGAAGCACATTAAGCAGGGAAAACGCAGCTTGGCCGTCATCCTCACGCTGCTGTTCGCGCTGGGGATCGCCATGCCGGCTTGGGCGGAAGGAGAATATCCCGAGATGAGCGTAAGTATAAACGATCCGGGCGCGCCTGTCTGCCCGCCGGACACGAGGGCTTCGGTCACGGCGTCGGGCGGCAGCGGCAGTTTTACCTATCAGTGGTACTATGCTTCTTCTATCAAGGAGGGCGGCACGGTATCCTCTCCGTCTAAAGGTACAGCCATCAAGGGGGAGACGCAGGCGGCCTTTGCCGGCACGGCCAGCGCAAGCTCCGCCGGAAAATATCTTTATTGCAGGGTCACGGATACCGTGACGGATAAAAAAGCCTACAGCGCCGGACGGATACTCATACTGCAGCCGCCCGTTGGCCGCAATGCAAGCCCGCAGGCCGCCACGATCTGCTATGATACTCTGACGCTTACGCTGGCAGATAATTATCCCGCCGACCATGCCTACAATGTGGATAAGTACGGCGCGGCTGTGGCAAAGGCAAAGAAGGCTGCCATCGGCGGCAACGCGGCCAAGAGCATCAGCTATGACAGCAAGACCAACACCTTCAAGCTGGTATTCGGCGTGGATCTTTCCAAGCTATCACAGCCCTTTCAGGTCGCTATGCAGGCGCCGAAATATGTTGATCTTACGATGAATGTCAGCGGCGTGACGCCTACTGTGGAAGCGGTGACGCTGTCAAAGACCGCCGCAAGCCTTGTCATCGGCAAGACGCTGACCCTTACGGCAAAGCCCTCCGCAGCGGCATGGCAAAGCAGCAATCCGGCTGTGGCGAGTGTGAGCGCTAAGGGTGTGGTAAAGGCGGTCGGCGCGGGCACGGCCACAATCACGGTCACGAGCAAAAAGGGAGGCACGGCCACCTGTGAGATCAGCGTGAGCGAAACGCTCAAGCCCGCTTCTATCGGCGGAGGCGGCTCTGTGATCTTACAGTTGAGCACGAGCTCCAAAGCTTCCTGCTTTAAACTTTATCCCGCGGGCAATACCAAGGGTACACCGCTGCGTCAGGTCTATCTTGCGGCAAACAGCTCAAGCAGCATGTCCTTTGATCCGGGGCGCTATGTGCTCAAGATCGCCTCGGGTAAAACGTGGCTCGGCGAGGAACAGGCATTTGGTAAGAGCGGCAGCTATTCGCAGTCCGACGCCTATGATTTCACGCCCGGCGTCTATGGTATCGAGACCAGCACCACTCATGGCGATTTCCGATCCTCCTCGATGAGCGGCTTTGTGGGCTGAAAAAGCGGCAAACGCGAAGCGCGCACAGCTCTATGCCGGATGCGGCTAAATGAGAGCTGGCTTTACAGCGACACGCAGGTGCTCCCGGCGGATGATTTCGAGGTTTGTTGGGATCTTTCGCGCGTTTGGGACGAAACAGCCGGAGAGATGGAGGAATAGTTATGAAAAGATGGATAGCGTTACTTATTGCCGCCCTGCTGCTCATGCCGCTTAGCTCATGCAGCGGAGGCGGAGCGCAGAGCGCAGGCCAAAGCGCAGGCAAAGCGGCGGGCGAGAGCTTTACGCTGGGGAAAGAAAGCTATGCGCTGGAAAAATGGGTGCTTTTGCCGGAATATGATACGGATACGGCGCGCGGTTACGGCTTGTGCCTTGTGCAAAAGGAAGCCGTGGCGCCTATCAAGATCACCTCACAAGGCTATTCAAGCCTTGTGGACGCCACGCTTGACGCAGGTGGCACAGTGATATCAAGCAGAAACATCAGCTTTATCAAAACCGAGGATGCGCCGGGCTACGCGGCACGGGTCACATTTGAATTTGCGCTGGATAAGGACGAAGCCTTGCCGACAAGCGCGACGATGCGCCATGCCGATACGGAGGAGGAGCAGCGGCTTGATCTTTCTTCGCTTGCGTCTCCTGCCGCGCCGGAAACGGCTCCTGAGCAAGCTGAGGAAACAAGCGCGCCGGAAAAAACGGAAGCGCCTGTTATTTCCGAAGAAGCTCTGGCGCTTTGCGGCGACTGGCTGCTCACGGGCGTGCGCTTTTATACGCCGAAGCAGGACAACGGCATATACGCGATCGACGGTACGCTGGGCTTATCCGAGGGCTATGATCTTGGGCGTGACCTGCGCTTGCTGGAGGACGGAAGGTTTGCGTCAGACATTAACATCAGCGCGCTTATCGAAAATGTAAACGAGCTGCCCTTTGCGGCGGAGGATCTTGACTTTAGGGCTTACGGAAAATGGGAATTCCAAGATGATCTGATTATCCCCGCTCCCGACGGCCCCGCGCTGCATGTGGAAGAAGCGCCCGCGGAGGGAGAACTGCTGCTCAAAAACAGCAGAACGGTGGAGATAGAATCCGTGGAACAAAACGGCGCTACGACCAAATCCGGCACGGTGGATATAGAGATCACGCTTATAATGGAACGGGCATAGCGATATGCTTAAGCAAAGAAAGAGCATACCATAAAAGCAACAAATTTTAGACGCGAGCAGAGCGTAAAGGGCGGAAGCTTTTCCCCAAAAACGGATTTTAACGAATGCATCCGCGCGAGGGAAACGCCGCCCTATTTCCAATATCCGTCAGATAGTTCTCCGCATAGAAAATACCGCGCCTTACAGATACTAGGCATACATCCAAATGACACATGGGAGGACATAAAAGTGAAGGCAACAGGCATTGTAAGGCGTATCGATGAACTTGGCAGAATAGTTATTCCCAAGGAAATACGAAGGACTCTGCGAATAAGAGAGGGCGACCCGCTG
>CAYPAH010000175.1:0-3965 GCA_964408655.1 uncultured Oscillospiraceae bacterium
CGAAGTAACTATTAACGAAATTTGGGTGTCTCGTTTTCTTGACAAATCCAATATGCTTTATTCCGGCAGTTGTTCAAGCCCCCTTACGAGAGCCTCATCGGGAGTGACGTATGCGGTCTTGTTTTTCACATAAATGACCATTCCTGGCTTTGAGCCGCCGGGTTTTTTGACGTATTTTCGCGGAGTATAGTCGACGGCGACATTTTCTCCCCCGCGAGCCTTGCTGTAATATGCAGCGAGAATAGCGGCGGATCTAAGCGTTTCAAGCGAGGGCGCGGCGGATTTTATAATAACATGCGAGCCGGGAATATCCTTGGTATGCAGCCAGATATCGTCTGCATCGGCAATTTTGAGCGTTAGCATATCGTTCTGACGGTTATTTTTGCCTACAAAAATGTCGTCACCGTCTGCTGACACAAAATGCATGGGCTTGGATTCCGGCAGTTTTTTTGCTTTGCCGCGGCTGCCGCTTTCGCGGCGGATATAACCAAGCTCTTGAAGCTCGTCTGTGATCTCAGATAACTCATTAGCTTTCGTGCATTTGTCAAGATTATCGAGCTGTCCTTCAAGATAGCCAAGCTCGGATAATACCTGCTCGCGCTGAGCAAGCGCCATTTCTTTGGCGGATTTAGCTTTTTGATATTTTTTATAATATCTCTGCGCATTTTCTCCGGGCGTATGCTGCCTGTCCATGGGGATAATTATGTTTTGCGGAGGATCGGCATAATAATTGCTTACGACGGCTTCTGAGGCGTTGTGCCGCAACAGATGCAGGCTTGAGGTAAGCAGCTCGCCGTAAAGACGGTTCATTTCCATTTCTTCATCCGCGCCAAGAGCCTGTGCGTAAAGCGAAAGTTTTTTTTCACATCTTTCAACATTGTTTTGAAGTATATGACGTATCGAGGCGCTTTTTTGCCGCATGAAATCATATAATTCATGTCCGGAAAAATATTTATCCATCGCCTCCCCTATGCTTTCGGCGCGCGTGGCATAAGGACTGTTTGGCATAAAGGGATATACGGCTACCGGCTCGCGATATTCGTTACACAATAAATACGGGGTGAATTCACCCTTTGCAATGCGCTGATAAAATCCATATAACCACGCCGCAAGAGAGCTCTTCTCCGTTTCGCTCATATATTGCGTTTCGCGGCTATCGGTGCTGCAAGCTATCATGGCTGTGGCTACATTGGGAGCGAGGCCGGAAAACGCGGAGGAAAGAAGCTTGTCCGCGCGCCCGTCAAATGATAGGGCGGCAAGAAAATCATCTATGGAGGCGTCGCGAGGATCTTGCTTATCCTGCTTTGGCGGCTCGATATATTTTTGTCCTGGCAAAACCGTACGCACGGCTGATATTCCCGCGCCAATGCGCTTTATTGAGTCTATTATGACTCCGTTTTCATCAGTAAGGATGATGTTGGAGTGCTTTCCCATCACTTCTATGATAAGCGTATAGCTCACGCTGTCGCCCAGCTCGTTGCTTGACTGTATTTTGATGTGAACTATGCGATCCATCTCTTGCTGAACAATGCTTGTTATGCGTCCCCCGCCGATCTTTTTTCTAAGGAGCATACAGAACATGGGCGCGTCTACCGGGTTTGTCCTTTTCAGATCGGTAAGATAAATGCTGCATCTGGCGGCGGAAGCCGATATCAAAACCTTAAAATTTTTACTGTTGCTGCGCACGGAAAAAATCAGCTCATCCCTGGAAGGCTGGGCAATTTTATCGATTTTTCCTCCAATTAAAGCTTGAAGCTCCCATACCGAAGCATATAGGCAAAGGCCATCCATAGCCATATCAGCCTCCTAAATAATACGCATTAATGTATTACGATATACTATCTGCGCTTTCATGCGCCGCGATGCTTGTGCATGACACCTCATATGCGGTGCGCTCCAACATGCCGCCATCAGGCATCGTCTTTGTATAAGCGCGGCTTTGCAGCCGTCCGGTGATTTGAAGCGGGGTTCCAAGCGGAAGATCGCGCACATATCGCGCATTTCTCCCCCAGGCAATACACGGGATATAATCCGACTTGGAATATGACCTGTTTACCGCAAGCAGGATATCCGCGATCTCGCGAAGGAAGGGCGTGGTGCGAAACACGACCGGCCTGCATGAAAAACCGTTGAGCTCGATGTAGTTTTCCGGCTCTTCGTCCGAAAAACTCATGTCCTTGGCGAAAACGGTAACGATAAGCCGGCTTCCGGTGTCAAAGCGTTTTTTGTATGTGCGCAACTGTCCGCTGATTGAAATATAGTCTCCCTTCTGCGGATGAAAGGGCATTCTTCCGGGAAGCGTGACAGGTAAAGCGTCAACCACTCCACTGAGTCTTGGAACCAGAAGCGTAAAACCATAAAAGGACTCTCCGTAAAGCACATGATCGCAAATCGGGTCGTTCTCAACGGTTCCGCGCAAAAGGATAGAATTGATATCTTCGGCATTTGACATAGTCAGTCTCCTCAAGTAAAAATGAAGCTACTATGATACTATGCATTTTGCCGCAGGATTATCAGAGCTTTTTATATGCGCTGACAACTATGTCGTCAAGCAGCGCCATAACAAGCAGCATACCCTTGCCTGCGCGGTTGTCTATTTTTATTTCTTCGGTATTCACGCTTGTTTTTGTGCCGTGGAACTGACACACTACGATATCAAAGGGCTCTCTCACATGGAAGGCGGCGGCTATATTGACGCCATTTGAGCCGTTTTTCTTAAAGTCAAAAGCCTTTAAGCCCTTTCCGTTGCGCCCCTGCAAATCGTGATCGAAGACGAAGCTGCGCTTTGCGTAGCCGCGGTCGGTAATCGTGAGTATCTCACCCTCGTCCCCCGTTTGGGTGAAGAATACCACATGATCGTCCGCTTCAAGCTTGATGCATTTTACTCCGGCGCTTACCCGTCCCATGGCGGGAACGCTGTCCGTGGCGAAGCGAATGCTCATGCCGCGATAACTCAAAAGCAAGATGCTTTCAGCCGAATAGGGCTCTACGCCGATAAGCGAATCGCCGTCTTTCAGCGTTATCGCGGTGATGCGCCGCGTGCGTGTGGTATATTCTGAGGACTCAGTGCATTTTACATTGCCGTTCGCCGTGTAAAAATAAAGATTGCCCTCGCCTATCTCCTCCATACATGCAATAGCTTCTTCATCCTTTTCAAGCTCGATCAGGGCGCGCAGATAGACCGGACGTCCATTATTTGGCTTGGTCTCGGGGAATTCATCTGCGTTTAGAGTAAAGCAGTTTCCGAGATTGGTGAATATCTTGATGCGCTTATCGGTAGATGTGTCGATTATATTCAAGGGCACATCGTCTTCAGCCTGTTCTCCGGTAAAAAGGCGTTTAGGCACGCGCTTTATGCGACCCGAGCGCATAACGGAAATCACTATATCTTCGACGACCTTAAGATCCTCCTTATCCACGGTGATCTCAGCGTCGCCGTCGATAAGCTCGGTTCGGCGCGGCACGGAGTATTTTTCTTTAATGTCCAAAAGCTCGGATTTGATAAGCTCGCACAGTTTTTTCGGAGAATCAAGTATGGCGAGCAGCCTTTTTATCAGCTTGCATATATCCGCGTATTCCTTCTGGATAGAAAGCATTTCAAGATTAGTCAGGCGCTGCAAACGAAGATCAAGTATTGCCTGAGCCTGAATTTCAGAGAGGGCAAAGCTGTTCATTAAACCTTCTCTGGCTTCCTTGGGTGTTTTTGAAGCTCGTATCAGTGCGATCACCGCGTCAAGATTATCTAAGGCTATCATCAGTCCTTTTAATATATGCTCTCTGCGGCGCGCGGCGTCAAGATCGAATTTTGTGCGCTTTGTAACGACTTCCTTTTGATAATCAATATAGTAAGATAGTATTCGTTTGAGTGAGAGCTGTTGTGGCTTTCCCTCCGCGATAGCAACGATATTTACGCCAAAGCTTAACTGCAAGTCGGAATATTTGTACAGATATTGCAAAAGCTTTTC
>CAYPAH010000176.1:0-1938 GCA_964408655.1 uncultured Oscillospiraceae bacterium
TTGATTATATCACCTTGGTACCGAGGGTGTCCTGTTTTATGATAGTAGTCCATATATCGCGAATGACGAAAAGATTCGGCGCATATTGTTGTACAAAAGGATTCGGGGGTACAAATCATGCGCCGTTATTTATGTTTTATCGTTCTATGCGTTTTTGTTTTTTCTCTTTTTGCAATAGGCTGCACAAAACAAAGTCAGGGCGATGAAAGCTCGCTCTATCTGGAAGAATCGGAAATGTCGCCTTATTCAGGTTATAGAAACACCGTGCTTTATTATGAGACGGACAACGGCTTTATGGTTCCTGTGATGCGCCCGATCCCATGGGAAGAGGGTATTGGCAAGGCGGCGCTTGGCTATTTGGTTGACAGCAGTGAAAACAGGGCTTCTATCGCCCCCTATGGTCTTAAAGCTCCTATACCTGAGGGAACGCAGCTTTCCTTGCGTATAATTGAAGGACGGCACGCAAATGTGGAACTTTCTGATTTTCCTGTGGAAGCCTTAGAGAAAAGCGCGTATAATATGGTAACGGCTATTGTTAATACTCTTACGGAGTTCCCGTCTGTAGATACCGTAAGCGTAATGGCTGACGGTGCGCCGATAAGCGAACTGCTTGAAGAAGCGTCTCTCCCTGCCGAGCTATCCGCTATGGCGCTGAATGTTGAAGATGCTTCCATCGAAACCGGCACAGGCCAGAGCTTTCCTTTAACGCTCTATTTTTCAAATAAAAGCGGAAGCCTGCATATACCCGTTACGCGCTATTCCGCTATGCAGCCTGATTTTTCATTGGCTGTTCAGGCTTTGATCGACGGTCCGCAGGATAAATCCCTGCTCTCGTGCTTTCCTGAGGGCACAAGACTTCTCGGCGCAGAAATAAACGACGACGGCTCGGCAAGCGTTGATCTATCCTCTGAATATTCGTCTGTAAATGAAATCGAAGGACTTGCCGAAGCCTCATATGAAACTCTTCTTCTCACGGCTCAAGCCTTTGGAAAAGTTTCTGCGCTTGATATTCTCGTTGAGGGCGAACCGTATTTTATGGACGCCGTAAGCACGATGGCGCCGATTTACGTCAACAAAATGGAATGATCCATGTTATTTTACAAAGGAGCCAAAACTATTATGAAGCTGCTTATCGCCTCGAACAACAAGCACAAGGTGAGCGAGATCAAGGCAATACTCAAGGATTACTTTGACGAGATAGTTACCCTGCAGGATGCGGGGATCGACGTTGACGTGGTTGAGGATGGCGACACCTTTGCCGAAAACGCGGCAAAAAAGGCGCATGAAATACTCGCCATTTCAGGAGCCGAAGCAGTTCTTGCCGATGACAGCGGCCTCATGGTGGATGCGCTAGACGGCGCTCCGGGCGTTTACAGCGCACGCTTTGCCGGAAGCGGACATGATGATCTGGCAAACAATGAAAAGCTGCTTTTATCCATGAAGGATGTGCCAAGGGAAAAACGAGGCTGCCGCTTTACAACATCCGTAGTGCTTTCAAGAGCCGGAAAAAAGGATCTTGTCGCGGATGGCTTTGTTGAAGGAATATTGCTTAATGCACCCCTGGGCGACAACGGCTTTGGCTATGACCCGCTGTTTTTCTATGAGCCTTTTCAAAAAAGCTTTGCGCAGTTGAGTTCTGATGAAAAAAACGGCGTTAGCCACCGTAAACGCGCTTTAAGCGCTTTATGCGAGCTTTTGAATAAAGAGAGAGGGGAGCAGTAGCTCCCCCCATTTTTTATGTATGCGTGCGCCAAAGCACAAGCTTTTTTTCCAAATATGCCACAGCATAATACATTCCTGCCGCCAATATGCAAAGGATAACGATGCTCGACATTACAAGATCCAGCTTGAACACCTGACCGCCATAAACGATAAGATATCCTAATCCCGCCTCCGAAACCAGATATTCGCCTACTATTACGCCAACCCAGCTCATGC
>CAYPAH010000176.1:1948-3929 GCA_964408655.1 uncultured Oscillospiraceae bacterium
TTAACGCGCTCATTATCGTTGGTATCGACGCGGGAATGACGATATAGCTGAAGGTCTGCCATTTGCTTGCGCCCAAGGTGCGCAATAGCAACTGCTTTTCATCTGAAATTTCCATAAATCCCGCTAAAACGCTCATAACGGTAACGATCAATGATATCAGCAAAGCCATTATAATTATGCTCTTCACACCCGCCCCGAACCAAACTATCAAAATCGGCCCCAGCGCGATTTTTGGCAAGGCGTTGAGGATCACAAGGTAAGGATCGCATATCCTCGAGAGAGTGTTATTCCACCACAATATAGCGGCTATGAGCGTACCCAGCAATGTGCCAAGCAAAAATCCCATTACTGTTTCATACAGAGTTATACCTATATTCATAAACAGCGAGCCCTCTTGATATAAACGGATCACAGTATCGACAACCCGCGAGGGCGAACTGACGATAAACGGATCTATCGCGCCCGCCGCGGCGCCAAGCTCCCATGCAAGAATAAAAATAATAAGCAGCGCATAGCGCATCATTCTGACAAAGCGATTTTTTCTTTGTATGCTTTCCAGAAAGGCCATGTGCTGTGAAGACAGCTCTTGGCCTGTTTTATTGATCTTCATCAATTATTCAGCTCCCCCCATACAAGATCAAAGTATTCCTTGAATCCTGCTTCGTTCCTTCGTTTTAGCGGAGTTTGTGTGCTAAAGTTAAGCAGATGCTCCGCTTTCACCCTTGCGGGACGTTCGGAAAAGACCAGCAGGCGCTCGCCCATAGATATCGCTTCCGAGATATCGTGAGTAACCAGTATGGCAGTCTTTTTTTCTTTTCGAATGATCTCATATACCTCGTCGGCAAGCTTGAGGCGCGTTTGAAAATCAAGCGCCGAGAACGGCTCGTCAAGCAACAATAGTTCGGGTGAAAAGGCAAGCGTTCTTATCAATGCGACCTTCTGGCGCATTCCTCCGGAAAGCTGTCTCGGATATGCGTTTTTGAATTCTCCAAGTCCGTATTTTTCCAAAAGCTCCATGGCATACGCCTTGCTTTCATCATTGAGCCGGCCTTTCACCTGCAAACCGAGTAGTATGTTCCCTTCAATGGTGCGCCAATCTAAAAGATGGTCGCGCTGAAGCATATATCCTGTCGATTCTTCATTTTCAAACGCTATTGTTCCCGAGGACGGCTTCAGCAGCCCTGAAAGCATAGAGAGCACGCTTGTTTTTCCGCAGCCCGACGGACCCACGATAGAAACAAATTCCTCTTTATCTATAGTTAAATCAAGATGTTCTACCGCAAGAGTCTCGCCGCTGAGTTCGTGATATATCAAGCTGACGTCCTGCATTTGCGCAATTCTTGACATTGTCTTACCCCCAAATAGTTATACAAGCAATGTATTCTTTCATTGCTTTTCGCGTGAACAGGTCTTTGCGGCAATGCGTATTATAAAGTATAAGGGGAGGGGTTATATATGCCGACACGGCCTTCTACGATCCGCTTTCGCAGATATTTCCTTCGCAGGCGCACATGCCGCCGCTGCTGCGAATTCTTTTTATTGATGATCCTTTTTCTGATATGGGATCTTCGCTTTCTAACTTCGGTAATTCTATCCGGACTCGGCCTTTTGCTCTTTGAGCTGCTGATCTTCAAACCATATTGAAGCTGTTTTCGAGCAAAACAAAAACGCGGTCTTCCCACAATGGGAAAGCCGCGGTTCTTGTTTAGTCTGCTTTGATAAATATCAGTGGTCTACAAAAAGCTATTACTTAGACGCTGCGCTGAACCTTGCCGGAACGAAGGCAGCGAGTGCAGACGTTCATCTTGCGCGTAGTGCCATCGACAACTACGTTTACGCGCTGGATGTTGGGTGCCCAGATCCTCTTGGTCTTACGATTGGAATGGCTTACCAAATTACCGGACATAGCGCCCTTGTTGCATACTTCGCAAAACTTGCTCATGTGCTTACACCTCCTTACCCGACGTATAGCATCATAGCC
>CAYPAH010000177.1:0-3878 GCA_964408655.1 uncultured Oscillospiraceae bacterium
TATGGCCATCGCAGAACGGCTTGGCTGCATGAAAATAGACGCCGTCTATTCAAGTCCCCTGCAACGCGCATATATGACCGGGAGCTATATTGCGGAGAAAAATCATTGCAAGCTGATTGGCGACGAGCGCCTTATTGAACGTTATTTCGGCGATTGGGAAGGACTGCGGATGGAGGACGCCGAAGATGAGTACCCGGATATTTGGCGGACATGGATCAGAACGCCTGAAACATGCGAGATCCCCAAGGGCGAAATGCTTCGGGATGTATTGAAAAGAAGCCTTCTTTGCAGTGAGGAGATCATAAAAAAGCATATGGATGCAAATGTTGTGATAGTGTCTCATGCAAATCCGGCTAAGCTTCTTTTGATGCATTACACAGGCATACCATTAAACCGGATACACAGCATACGCACGGATAATTGCAGCTATTCTGAGCTGTATATGCAAAACGGGAAATTTGTGCTTGCTACCTTAAACGAAACCACGTTTTTGCGGGAAAGAGGACTATTGTGAGCAAAGTTGCGGTTATTGGCGGCGGACCGGCGGGAATGATCGCCGCTGCGTTTGCCGCGCAGAACGGACATGAGACGTTTCTGCTTGAAAAAAACGAAAAGCTTGGCAAAAAGCTGTATCTTACCGGAAAGGGAAGGTGCAACATAACCAATTCGGCGGATATCGAGGATTTTTTCCGGCATATCCCGCGCAACGGAAAATTTCTTTACAGTGCGCTTTACGGCTTTGACAATAATGCGGTGACAGCTTTGATCGAGTCCTATGGAGTGCCGGTAAAAATAGAGAGAGGAAACAGGGTGTTTCCGGTATCGGATAAATCGAGCGATGTGATAAAGGCGCTTCAAAAACATGCGGAAAAAAGCGGAGCAAAGCTGCGCTTAAACGCAAACGTGAGCGAGATAAAGAAAAGCGGAGACGTTTTTTTTCTGAAAGTTGACACAAAGACCGAGGAGTATGACGCCGTAATATTGGCTACGGGCGGAAAAAGCTATCCCAGCACCGGTTCGGACGGGGCGGGATATCGTTTTGCAAGGGAACTGGGACACACGATAGTTGCGCCTGCTCCTTCGCTTATCCCCTTGGAGACGGAAGAGGAATGGCCTTGCGAACTGATGGGCCTTTCGCTTAAAAATGTTACTCTCAGCGCATATCGCGAAAACAAAAAGATATATAGCGAGCTTGGCGAAATGCTCTTTACTCACTTTGGCGTGAGCGGCCCTTTGGTTTTGAGCGCGACGAGCCGGTTCGCGGGCGATTGTGAGAATATAAGGCTCTGCATCGATCTAAAGCCAGGACTTAGCGAAGATGAGCTCGATAAAAGGCTGCTTCGCGATTTCGAAGAAAACCTTAATCGTCATTTTTGCAATTCTCTTTCGGCGCTTTTGCCTTCTAAAATGATACCCGTGGCGGTAAAGCTTTCAGGCATTCAGCCCGAGACGCCGGTGCATGACATAACAAGAGTACAGCGCCTTTCATTCGCTCATTTGCTCAAATCGCTTGAAATAAAGGTGAAGCGCGCAAGACCTATTGAAGAGGCGATAATAACCAGGGGCGGGATAAGCACAAAGGAGATAGACGCTTCAACAATGCAATCAAAAATAGTGCCGGGATTATATTTCGCGGGTGAGATAATTGACGTTGACGCGACGACCGGAGGATATAATTTGCAAATCGCATATTCGACCGGCGCTTTGGCAGGAAGATCGATAGAATAAGGGAGGATGCACGGATGCCACATTTAAACATAGCGATAGACGGGCCCGCGGGAGCGGGAAAGAGCACGATAGCTAAAACGATCGCAGGACGTCTTGGAATTTTATATCTTGATACGGGCGCCATGTACCGCGCTCTTGCATTAAAAGCCATACGCGCGGGCATAGCGCCTGGAAACGCGGCGGAGGTAGTTCCGATGCTGCCGAATACCGAGGTCACTGCGAAAAGCATTGGCGGAGTGCAGCACACCTATCTTGACGGCGAGGATGTTACGGGCATAATACGAACTCCTGAAATATCCAGCGGAGCTTCCGCGATAGGAGTGATCCCGGAGGTGCGCGCAAAGATGGTGAAGGCTCAGCAAAAGATAGCGGAGCAAAGCGACGTGGTCATGGACGGGCGCGATATCTGCTTATATGTTTTGCCGAATAGCCGCAACAAGTTTTACGTTACGGCCTCAGTTGAAGAAAGAGCCAGAAGAAGACTGCTGGAGATGCGAGCCAAGGGAGAATATCTTGACGTATCTGAAAAACAGATGCAGGAGGAGATCGCGGCAAGAGATCATACCGACAGCACCCGTGATTGCTGTCCCTTAGTTCAGGCAGAGGACGCTATTTTGATCGACACGACCGAGATGGATATCGAGTCCGCCGTTGAAGCTCTTCTTTCGCAAATAAAGGAGTAGGCCGGATGCTCTATATCATTATCAAATATCTTATCGGGCCGTTCATGCTGCTCTTTTGGCGGCCACTGGTGTATGGCAGAGAAAACCTTAGGATCAAGGGCAAGGCGATAATAGTCGCAAATCATTGGTCTATGGCGGATCCTCTGCTTTTGGCCTTGGTTTCTCCGCGCGCAATACATTTTATGGCGAAAAAGGAACTGTTTAAAACAAAGATCGGAGATATTTTCTTTCGAATGCTTTTCGCATTCCCTGTGGATAGAAAAAAGGCTGATCTTCTGTCGCTCAAGAGCGCGCTGAAGGTATTGAACGAGGGCAAGGTGTTTGGAATATTTCCGGAGGGTAAGCGCGCAGTGACGCATGAGCTTGACGCATTGGAGCGCGGAGCCGCCTTTCTATCAATTCGATCAGGAGCGCCGATTGTTCCTATATATATACATCCGAATAGTTATAAAAGCTGCCGGCCGATCTTAATGGTGGGCAAAAGCCTCGATGTGAACCAGATAGTCGCGAACGCAAAGAAGTCAGAGCTAGTGGAGGTGGTCACAGACGAGATAGCGGATTCGATATGTGCCCTTCGCGCAGAACTGGATGAGCTGTTATGCTGATTAAGCTTGCAAAAGAGAGCGGATTCTGCTTCGGGGTAAGGCGGGCGGTAGCAATGGCCGAAGAAGCTGCTTTGTCCGACGAAGCTAAAGTTTATACTCTGGGAGCCTTGATACATAATGACGATGTAGTTTTACAGCTTGAAAAAAAACATATTTATGCCGTGGAAAGAATTGAAGATATACCGGAAAACGGAACAGTGATAATACGTTCGCACGGCGTAGGCAGAAAAATATATGAGGCCTGCCGCGCGAAGGGCATAAAGATAGTTGACGCCACATGCCCGTTTGTAAAAAAGATTCACACGATAGTTAAAGAAAACTGCTCTGAAACGGTGCCGCTTATAGTTATAGGTAAGGGCGAGCATCCCGAGGTAAAGGGGATTTGCGGGTGGAGCGGAGGAAAGGTATTCATCGTTGAGGATGAATGCGGACTTGATAAGCTTCCAAAGCTCAAAAATGCATGTGTCGTTGTACAAACGACATTTTCCCGTGAGCAATATGAACGGCTAGAAGCGGGCATACGAGAAAGAGTGAAAGAAGCTGTATTCTATAATACGATCTGCTCTACCACCTCAAAACGACAGGCGGAAGCCGCCGAGATGGCAAAGAACTGCACAAAAATGATCGTTATAGGAGGAAAGAACAGTTCAAATACGCAAAAGTTGTGCTCCATATGCCAAAAATACTGTATACATGTGCAGTCTATAGCAAAAGTCGATGAACTTTTTCTTGAAAAAATCCATACTGATGATATAATAGGTATTGTTGCAGGCGCATCGACGCCGGATTGGAAAATTAGGGAGGTTTTAACTAGAATGAGCGAACTGGAAAAGACGATGGCTGAAAGCCCCGAAGTAGAAGT
>CAYPAH010000178.1:0-3868 GCA_964408655.1 uncultured Oscillospiraceae bacterium
ATTTGGTTTTCCTCCGTAAAATAATGGTTTCACAGCTTATGAAGCTGCGTACAGTCGGCTTTCACCGTCTGTAGGGGCGAATTCATCACCCGCCATCTATATAGGCTCATCCGGAAATCCGGGAAGACCGGCAGCCGCACCGGACGAGTAATCTCCTAAAATAGATCGTTTAACGCAATAAAAGGGCATCACTCCCCCGATACCACGCTAACCTAAATATTTTACAGTGCGTGTTATCGGTTTGTCAATACCTTTCATGCCATTCTTTTTGTTTTATTTTGCCAAATCTACGGCATGAGAATAATTCGGCAGTTCTACCGGCAAAGCTGCCCTGCCTTTTTTATAAAACGCGGGGCAGACTGCCGAGCAGACACAGACCACTTTAAGGTCTGATTGAATGATTAGCCCTGTCTCTGCTTATGCTTGGGATTCTCGCAGATGACCATTATACGGCCTTTACGCTTGATTATCTTGCACTTTTCGCACATGGGTTTCACCGAAGGTCTTACTTTCATCGTATTACTCCTCCTGTTAGTTCTTGGCGCGCCACACAATGCGGCCGCGGGTTAAATCATAGGGGGACAGTTCTACTGTCACCTTGTCGCCAGGTAAAATGCGGATAAAGTTCATCCTCAGCTTACCGGAAATATGCGCGAGTATCTTATGCTCGTTTTCCAACTGCACCTCAAACATCGCGTTCGGGAACGCATCGGTTACGACGCCTTCCACTTCAATAACGTCCGACTTTGACAAACTATCCCTCCTTTATCTTGTCTTCGGAATCCAGACCCACGGCCTTGAATTCCTTTCTTAGAAATGCATCCGCAGCGCCGCTTTTCTTTGACGGCATATTCGATAAATCCATAGATTCACCGGTAAAGCGCAGATGCTTCAGCTTCTTCTTCTTGGGCTTTTCCAGCTTATGTGTGCTGCCATCGGCAATATACACATGCGCTTCGTCGCATTTTTCTACGATCACAAAGCTTCTACCTTTATCTCTTCCGGCTAATGAGCGGACGACACATCCTCTTGGATCAGTCATCGTCAACCCCCATCAGCGTCGTAAGCACAGGTTCTCCCTCCGTGATCGCAACAGTGTTTTCGTGATGTGCGCTTGGCTTTCCGTCCCGTGCTTCCACGGTCCAGCCATCCTCATATACGAACACCTCGCGGCCGCCCAGATTTATCATCGGTTCGATCGCTATGGTCATGCCCGCTACAAGCCGTATGCCCCGACCCATTCTTTTGTCGTAGTAATTCGGTACGTCGGGAGCTTCATGCATGTGCGTTCCGATCCCATGACCCACCAACTCGCGTACTACGCCATAACCATGGCTCTCGGCATGATTCTGCACAGCCTGGCCGATATCCGATATACGGTAGCCCGGCTTTGCGAATTTCAAGCCCTCGTAGAAGCATTCGCGTGTGACCTTTACGAGCTCCTTTGTTTCCTCCGCGACCTCGCCAATAAGGAAAGTTCTTGCGGCGTCGCCATGAAAACCATTGAGCTCCGCGCCAATATCTATGCTGATAATATCTCCGTCTCTGAGCACATATTTCCCGGGGATCCCATGCACGACCTGCGCGTTTACGCTGGTGCATATGCTTTTGGGATATCCGTTATAATGCAAAAAGGATGGCACGGCTCCCTTTTCGCGGATAAATCTATCCGCGGCTTTATCAAGATCCTCGGTCGAAACGCCGGGCTTTGCCATATCCTTGAGCAAGCGGAGCGTCTCTCCCACGATCCTTCCCGCAGCCTTCATCTTTTCGATTTCCGCCGCGCTTTTAATCGTCAGCATCTCAGAGTTTCTCCACAAGCGCCATGACCTGTGAAAGCACATCGTCGGGCGACTTGTCGCCGTCTACGCGCTTGAGAAGATCCTTCTTTTCATAGTACGCAATAAGCGGCTGTGTATTCTTGTTATATACGTCTATACGGTTTTTAACGGTCTCTTCCTTATCATCATCGCGGATATACAGCTTGGCGCCGCATTTTTCGCAGCTATCCTTATCATACATGGAAATATGATATCCTGCACCGCAATCCGGACACATACGGCGTCCGCTGATTCGGGCGACCAGCCTCTCAACAGGCACGTCTATATCAACGGCCATATCGATATCTGTCAACTCCGAAAGCGCATCAGCCTGTGCTATCGTGCGGGGAAAACCGTCGAGAAGGAATCCGTTTTTGCAATCCGGCTCCTGAATACGGTTCTTCACCATTCCGATGATAATATCGTCGCCAACGAGTCCGCCAGCTTCGATGACCGCTTTGGCCTGCTTGCCAAGCTCGGTTCCCGCGCGCATTTCCTTTCGGAGCATATCTCCGGTGGAAATATGGGCGATACCCTTCGCCTCGCAAAGCATATCAGCCTGCGTTCCCTTGCCTGCGCCGGGTGCGCCTAAGAAAATCAGTTTCATACCGCATTCTCCTTTCCAACAAGCGATGAACGCAAACTCCGCCTGTTCCTCATAAACATCTGCCCTTTTCGCGATCACTCTCCGCATTTAATCTGCGGAGGCGATCGCAAGGCAATTCGGAGAAAAGCATTTCGCTTCTCTCCGAAGGAAATTTAACCAAGGAATCCCTTATAGTGACGCATGAGCAGCAAGGATTCGAGCTGCTCGCTCGTTTCAAGCGACACGCTGACCATTATCAGAATACTGGTGGCGGCAAAGAAATTGCCGAGACTGAAAGCATTCATAATGAGGGTCGGGGCTATCGCAAGGATCGTAAGGAACAATGCGCCAAAGAAGGTGAGGCGGTTGCAGATCTTGGCGAGATAATCGCTAGTGGGTCTGCCCGGACGAATGCCGGGAATAAAGCCGCCGTTCTGTTGCAGGTTCTTGCTGATCTCGATGGGATTGAAGGAGATCGTGCTGTAGAAATATGAGAAGCCCAGAATGAGCAGAGCATATACTACATAATACACAACGGTATCAGGTCCCAGATACTGGGTATAGAACCTATAAAATCCACCCTCCGGCCAGAACTGGCCGATCATGCCGGGAACCTGAAGGATCGTCATGGCAAAGATCAGCGGCAGAACGCCGTTAGCATTTGCTTTGAGGGGGATGTGCGTAGCCTGGCCGCCATAAAGCTTACGCCCTACGACACGCTTGGCATACTGCACGGGGATACGGCGAAGCGCCTTATCAACAGCGGTAACACCGGTAACGAGCACCACCAGCACAAGAAGCATGAGGGGAAGCACCCACCATTTATAGGTGCCGCTCACAAACACGCCCCTGAAGAGGCTGACCACATACTGCGGTACGCGGGAAACGATGGAGGCAAAGATTATCATCGATATTCCGTTGCCAACGCCCTTTTCCGTGATACGTTCGCCCATCCATACGAGGAAGGCCGTACCTGCCGTAGCTACTATACCGACTATCGCATAGGATAAGAAGCCGGGGTTATTCAGCACGCCATAGGTGCCGTTCAAACCTGCGACGATACCGACGCTCTGAACCAGAGCAAGGCCGATACCGGTATAGCGGGTGATCTTCTCTATCTTCTCGCGGCCATCCTCTTCCTTGGAGAGACGCTCCAAAGCGGGAATAGCTATCGTGAGAAGCTGAATGATAATGGAACCCGTGATGTACGGAGAAACACCCATCGCAAAGATGGAAAACTCACCAAAACCGCCGCCAGTCAAGAGGTTAAGGAAGCTAAGGATATCATATTCAGCCGCGGCTGCCGCGATCTTAGAAGCGTCAACACCGGGAATGGGAATGAAATTACCGAAGCGGTAAATCACGACCAAGAGCAGAGTGAAGAGCATCTTAGTGCGGATATCCTTGACCTTCCATGCATTGACCAAGGTCTTAAACATCAGACCACCTCGACAGTTCCGCC
>CAYPAH010000179.1:0-3851 GCA_964408655.1 uncultured Oscillospiraceae bacterium
AAAGCTTTCAAATTCCGCCGCATATGTGACCCTGCTTTCATAATCGCACTGCGGGTTTATGTTTTTTGTGTAGTCCGCGAGGAAGGCTTCCATACCCGCGTCCGCTTGATCGTTTGTGTCAAAGGCGTAGAGCATCACGCAGTCCGTGCCCGTATCTTCGATAAAGGTCTGGTCGTTCAGGATAAATTCGTCGCTGCCGTAGTAGCGGTAGTTTATCGAGCTCGGTACGACGACCTGAGCCGCCACGGTGTAGTCTATATCCTTGTATTTGGAGGCGAGGGAAGCCCATAGCGCGTCATTGGGAACATTTTCCCATGAGCCGTAAATTTCACCGGTATCGGGATTATAGTATTCGTATTCCTCCACATACCGAAGAGTTATCGTGTCTCCTACCTTAGCCCAGTGGGAATCGGGGTAGGGATTGCCGTAGTCATCCTGACTGTAGACGGCGGCTATATACCGGCTGCCAGGTATATAGAGCTTGCTAAGATCGCCCTCCAACACGGTCAGCTTATCCAGCGCGAAGGGCTCCATGCCGTAAAGCTGCGCGTTGTCGCTCAAGAGTCCGTCTGCATTCCGATCCGTGTGTGCGACAAGCCGGTCAAGCGTTTCCGCGTCGTTCCAGCGCCCCCACATGGCACGGAAGTAGTCCTCGGCAACGAATTCCTCTACGGAGGAGGTCTTGCCATAGATGCGCCCGCCTTTGGTGACGCCGCCCTGTGCCGTTATCTCTTGGATCACAGCCTCCGGCAGCGCCGTATCTGCATTGTAGATCTCGCCGCCTGTCTGAAAATACGCCGCGTCCGCCACAATGAAATCCGCCACTACGTTTCGAAGGTACTTGTTCATATCAAAGCCGCTGGTAAAGGCCACCGTCATATTTAAAAGCACTACCGCCAAGGACAGTGATAGTATGGTCACGGCGGTCTTGCCACGGCTGCGGCCAAGATTGACCCATGCCATGGCAGGTAGAGAGACCTTGCCGCTCTTTTTCGTTTTGCGCTTAACGCCGTCGCCCTCGGTGTAGCGCACGGCCTCGATGGGAGAGACCCGGCTTGCTATCCGCCCGGGGCGGACGCAGGAAAGCAGCACCGTGAAGAGTGCGAACAGCGCCGAAAACAGAAAGATCAGGGGGTCGAGTGAAACCACGTCCTGCACCACGCCGTTTAGCCGGTTAAGCACCACCGGCGTTAGCTTTGCCCCTGCCAGCCATCCAAACAACATTCCCAAGGGAATGCCGCCCAGACTCAATAGCAGAGCCTGCTGCCGTATGATGCGGCGAAGCTGCCTTGGGGTCGTACCGATGGTTTTCAGCAGCCCGTAAAAGCGGATATCCCCCGCCACGGAAATTTGAAACACATTGTATATGATGAGATATCCGGTGAAGACGATCAGCGTCAGGATCGCAAGGATGGCGACCGCTGTTTCAGCATCCATGGTATCTGAAAGCTGGGCTCCCGTATACCCCCAGTTGACGCCGATGGGAATATAGTTGTCCCCGACGGAACGGCTTTCGCTTTGATAGCCGTGGTTTGCGAGCACCGTCAGCATATCCCGCTCGATATGCAGGCTGTTTTTAAACATCACCTCCATGTTCCAAGAGCCTGTTATGCCGTCGTTCCCTATGCGCTTTCCCAAACCGGTCTTGTCGTAGATGGCCTGAGCCCGGCTCATAGGAATAAGCACATGATTGGCGACGATCGCCTCGTCGTAGTCCCACCAGCCGCAAAGGGTAAAGGTTTCTGTGACGGGCTTGCCGTCAACGTCAAAGGTCATGGCAAAGGGAGCGCCCAGCCTGGGCTCTATGCCCAAAAGCTCCAGTACACGGGTGTCCGTGGCAGCCTCGTCCGTACCCTCGGCGGGCAGGCGTCCCTCCACGGGGTCGCAATACATCCAGTGGGCTTGCAGCGGGTCGCTGTAGCCTACTTCAACATGGGATTTGTTGAAGGGCGCTTCTTTGGGAATGCCGACAAAGCGGCGCAAGGCGGTCTGCTTGATGAGTGGGTCGGCCTTAAGCTCGTCAAACTGCTCTTCTGTCAAATATTTGAAAGCGCCGTGGTTCCAGCCGCCGGCCTGGCGAAAATTGGCCTGTTGGAAGGAATCGTTAATGGAAAGGGCGATGGTAAAAAGCGAGGTAAAGAGCATCGTGGTCAGGGCGATAGCCAGCACCGCCACCAAATTGCGGGTGCGGGCAGCCCGCATACTTTTGAGGCCAAGGTTCCAGATACATTTTCGGTTTGCTACCTGCATCAATGTCATCACCCCCGCGCCAGTATCCGGCCGTCCTCGATGCGGACGGTTCGATCCGCCATCTGAGCCAGCTCCTCATTATGGGTAATCATCACGATGGTTTGGCCGAATTTTTGCCCTGTGACCTTTAAAAGCCCCATTACGTCCTGACTGGTCTTGCTGTCCAGATTGCCTGTGGGTTCATCTGCCAGAAGGATGGCGGGCTTGGTGGAGAGTGCCCGGGCAATGGCTACCCTCTGCTGCTGTCCACCGGAAAGGTTGGCGGGCAGGTTGTGGAGCTTGCTTTGCAGCCCCAGCGTGTCTATAATGCTGTCCACATAAGCCTTATCCGGGATGTTGCCATCCAACTGGATGGGCAGTATGATGTTTTCGTATACGCTCAGCACCGGAACCAGATTGTAGCTTTGGAACACAAAACCGATCTTTCGGCGGCGGAAAATGGTAAGCGCCTCGTCCTTAAGGAAAAAGATATCCCTTCCGTCTACCATTACCTTGCCGGAGCTGGGCCGGTCAAGTCCTCCCAGTATATGCAGCAGCGTGCTTTTGCCACTGCCAGAGGTGCCCACGATGGCCACGAATTCGCCTTTGGCAACGGACAGATCTACCCCGTCCAGAGCGTGAACGGCGGTATCGCCCGTGCCGTATATTTTTTTGAGCTCATATGTTTCAAGTATATTCATAGCTCTCTCCTTCAACAAAAAAGTGTGGGTCGTATTTCTACGATACACACTTTAGCATGAGAATCTTTCCAGAATCTTTCAGGACGGCTTTTTATTCTGACGGTTTTGAAAGATTTCCGGGCTCGCGGGGCAAAAACACGGAAAAGGTAGATCCTTGTCCGAGGGAGCATAGCTTGATATACCCGCCTTGAGCGGAAATGATCTGGCGGGTCAAATACAGGCCAACGCCCACTCCCTCAAGATCGCCGGCTGAGGGGGAACGATAAAAGCGCTGAAAAACCTTGGCCTGCTCGTCTTCAGGGATGCCTATACCCGTATCCGTAACGTCCATGCGGATAAAGGCGTCGTAGGAAAGGGTACGAATATATACCGAGCCACCGCCGGGAGTATACTTGACCGCGTTATCCAGAATGTTGTAAAGTGCCTCCGCCGTCCATTTGGGATCAAGACAGGCATATGCGTCCGTGGGATCAATAGAAAGCCTGACGTCCTTAGCGGCGGCCTTGAGCCGGATCTGGTCAAGAGCCGATTCCAGCATGGGCTCAACGGGGACGAGCCTTGGGCGCATGGCCAGCACGCCTGTTTCCAGACGCGAGGTCTTGACCAGTGCGTCGATCAGGAAACGGAGCTTTTCTGCCTGAGCATTTAGCGCCGTAACGCAGGGCTTGCTTTGCTCCGGCAACTCCTGCTCGCTCAAGAGCTGGGCATAGAGCAAAATATTTGCAATGGGGGTCTTGGTCTGGTGGGAAATATCCCCGATCAGGGACTTGATCTTATCCTTTTCCTCAGTCAAATTTCTGGCGGACACTGCCGAGGCAGAAAGATAGCGGGCAAGCCTGCTTTCTACGGCGGAAAGCAGGGTTTCGTCAAAGCGGGTCTCACTGAATGAGCCATCTATGGCGGCGGTGAGCATTTCATTTA
>CAYPAH010000180.1:0-3842 GCA_964408655.1 uncultured Oscillospiraceae bacterium
ACGCTGACCAACGCCGCCGCCTTAAGGGGGGCACATTGAAGGTATATGACGCGGCGAACGGCGGCAACGAGCTAACGCTCGCGCTCGTACCCACGCTTTCCGGCGATACGCTCACTCTGACCCATACTCGGGATATAGCCGCGGGCGTATACTATATTGCCCATAAGGAAGCTGATAAAGATGAAAGCGACCGCCTCGCGCTAACGGTGATCGCCTATGCGCCGCCCACCACCATGCGCCTTGGCGCGCGCAGCATACAGGCGCGGGACGAGGTGTATCTGGGCGTGTTCAGAGGTATCGATCAGAATCAGCTGTCCTCCCCGTATCCCGTGTCATGGAAGGTCATCGGCTCGGGCAGCAGCGTCAAAGACCCTTTGGACACGGCGCCCGAAAGCCTGTTCCTGCTTTCGAAGCATCTGCTGGGATATACCGAATATTCGCGTACTGAGAGCAGCGAGTATTTGGGAGATCATCTGTATTTTCTAATGAAAAACTTTTATACGGCGTGCCCTTATTCTCTCTTCACAGAGCGGGAAACTCATGCGATACTGCCCTCCCCGCTGGTGCAGGGCGAGCATCTTGTTCCTTTATCCGCGCAGGAAGCCCAGGCTTTGGGATTTGGCTCGGAAATATTGAAGGCTACGTCCATCGCCTCGTGGCTGGATCAGCCGCCGTTGCCGCCCGAAAACATCAGCCTATGGTGGCTGCGTACAGGCGCCGGCGTGGAATTTAATTTCATGCTTAGTGATGGCTTTGGCAGCCAAGCGCCCGCTCTTAATGTCGGGAAGAAAAAACTCGGTGTCCGGCCCGCGATGCACATGGATCCGAATGCTGTTCTTTTCTGTGCGGCAGCCGCAGGCGGCAAGTCCGCCGCCGGCATGGATAGCGCTTTGACAGCGGTATCGGACGCTGATACGGCAGTATGGAAGCTGACGCTGCTTGACCGGCAAAACCACAGCGGCTTTAGGGTATCCACCACGAGCGTCGCCGTCGCGCCTTCGGGGGGAAACGTAAGCGTTGCTTATTCCGGCGCTACAGTAGGGACAAACAGCGCCCCCGAATATCTCTCCGCCATGATCGTTGACAGCATTGGCAACATCAGCCACTACGGGCGGATCAAGCGCATTTCCGCAAGCGCCGATGCGGCGGGAACGCAGCTCATCGCCATCCCGGGCGGCCTCTCTGAAGGGCACTATACGCTAAAGCTATTCAACGAGCAATACAACGGCGATAACATGAGCGATTACGCAAGCGCGTTCCAAAGCGTATCGCTGACGGTAAGCTCATCTATCCCGCAGGAACCGGAAACCGTCGCCACGCCCGAGATAAGCCCCGCGGGGGGAAGCTATGCATCTGCGCAAAGCGTAACGCTGTCATGCGCCACATCGGACGCGATCATACGCTATACCACCAATGGCGGCGAGCCGGACGCAGGCAGCGCGCTATATACTGGTACGCCGATCTCAGTTTCCGCCACGACCACCATCAAAGCAAAGGCATTCAAGAACGGCATGACTGATAGCGCTACCGCTGCCGCCGTATTTACCATACAATCCGCTCCGCCCGATCCCGGCCAGCCCGATCCTGTTCCCGTTCAAAGCGCCGCTTCCGGCGCGGGAGACGGCTATACGGGCAACGAATACAGCGGCGCGTGGAACGGCGGCGTTCTCACCGTGCAGGCGCAGCGCAGCGCTCTTGTGAGCGTGGTGGTGGACGGCGTGCAGCTAAGCGAAAACAAGGATTTCACCGCGGGCGAGGGCAGCGCGATAATCAGCTTTACGCCAGCCTATCTTTCTTCGCTCAATGACGGCGCGCATACTATTTGCGTGCAGTTCACGCAGGGAAAATATAGCGGAAGCTTCTCTACGCCCTTTGTCACGGCTGTTACGGCCGTGGCGCAGGTACCCGCCACGAACGGCGGCATGACGGCAGGCGCATATCTTATGACGGCCGCGGCGTGGCTTGCGACCGGCTCGCTATGGCTCAGGCGCAGAAAAGCGGAAGAGTGATTTTCTGATCGGGCGGCAAAACAGAAATAAAAAAGGCCATCATCTGATGGTCTTTTTTTCACAGCGTATGCGGCTCAATCCTCGTTACAGATCAGGACGTATCTAAGATCGATGCCTTTGCATTTTTCGCAGGGCTTTCCCATAAAACCGAACATGGTCGCGCCGCAGGTGTTGCAGTACACGGCATAAAGGCCGTTGCTTATGGAGCCGGCGCCGCCGTTCACCTCTTCAAGCTGCTCATCAGCGCATTTGCTCTTTTCAAAAGATGCTTCGTTCTTATCCGGCGCTTTCATAATCAACCATCCTCCATTATATTTTTAGATTGTTTTATACGTTTTTAGCGTAGCAGATGTTAGAGGAAAAATCCACTCTCAAGCCGGCTTTTTCTCCGTTTTTCACTTCTGCCCTTCTTTCCGCAAAACGCATATGAATATTAAGAAAATGAGGCAAAAAATGCAAGAAGCTGCGCCTTCCTTGCTTCCATAGTGAGCGAGTGCTACTATAAGGGTTGGAAAAAAATGATGGAGGAACTTACATGAAGCACAGAATTTATCAGATTATCGCTCTGCTGCTCGTTTGCATATTGCTTGCGGGCTGCGCGGCGCCCGCAGTAAGCGAGCCGGAGCCTGCGGCCTTGCCCGCCGAGCCTTCCGCCGCGCCTGAACAGACCGCCCCGGCTGAAGAGGAGACCCTGCCTCAGCCCGGCGACACGCTCTCCGGCTTTGTGGTGGAAAAGATAATTCCCATGGAAGCGCTTGCCGCAACGGGCGTTCTATTTACGCATGAAAAATCCGGCGCCGAGCTTTTATATCTCGCCTGCGACGATATAAACCGCTCGTTTGATATCTCCTTCCGCACCCCCGCGCTGGATAACAAGGGCAAGCCCCATGTTTTTGAGCACATAACGATTTGCGGTTCGCAGAAATATCCGGACGCAAATATGTTTTTCCCATTTATCTATCAAACCTACAATACCTTTGTCAACGCGCTTACCCATCATGGCATGACCAGCTATCCCGTAGCCTCGCTTTCGGAGGAGCAGCTGATGACGATGATGGACTATTATCTTTCCGGCGTTTTTCAGCCGCTGCTTTATACCGAGCCCAAGCTTGCCCAGCGCGAAGCATGGAGATATGAGCTGACGGACGCGGAGGCCGATATGAACATTACCGGCACGGTATACAGCGAGATGCAGGGCGCGCTGACGCTTTCGGCAATGTCCAGCGACAACGCCATGTTCACCCTGTATGAAGGCAGCGCCACCGCCCACGAAAGCGGCGGCATACCCGAGGATATCCGCACGCTGACTTATGAAGAGCTTGTGGATTTCCACGACACATATTATCATCCCTCCAACGCGCTTATCACCCTTTACGGCGATATAGATATCGCGCGCTTCCTCGAATATATCGACAGCGAATATCTTTCAAGCTTCGAAAAGAAGGATATAAACGTTGATATGGGCAGGATCGAGCCCTACAGCGAAACGAAATACGCCGAATATGAATATGCTGTGGAAAAAAACGCCGCTACCAATAACGCCTCCGAAATATACTACAGCTTTGCTTTCAACGGCGCGGATTTGTATGACACGCTTTCCATGTCGCTGCTCTCAAACGTGCTGCTTCAGGAATCCTCGCCCGTAATGCGCTCGCTGCGCGAAAAGCTGCCCGAAGCCAAGATCTCCGGCAGCGCGACCTTCGACTCCCCCTCCGCGCCCTGCTTTGCCTTCACCGCCGCGGGCGTTGACCCCGAGGACAGGGATGTGTTTGTTTCCGCGGTTGAAGAAGGACTAAAGACGCTCAGCGAAGAGGGTATATCCGAAGATTCGCT
>CAYPAH010000181.1:0-3805 GCA_964408655.1 uncultured Oscillospiraceae bacterium
CTTGGGTTTTACCTGTGTCTGATACACTTCTTTCACCTCCAGCCTGAAAGCGGTTTTTTCTTGCTTTCATAACTCGCTGGACATGAGGGAGGCGTTTTGACGAAGAAATGTTAAAAATATTTTGGCTATTTCTGACTCGCATACATCAGATCAAAAAAGCTCCCCGGCCACCGAGCGTCGGCAGCCGGAGAGCGGCGCAATTACTTAGAAGTTGTCGTTGTATTCGTCGTGAAGCTGAGCTTTGGCTTTCTTGAGCCGTGAGAGAAAGGTCGTGCGTGGAATGCCAAGAATATCGGCGATGTTGCTGTCCGAAAGACCGTCAAGGCGAAGCTCTCCTATGCGGCGGGCTTCAGGCATCAGAACGTCAAGCCGCTTAAGGAGCTGCTCGAAGATGATGCGGTCGGTCACGATAGAATCGACATCTGCGGACTCGTCCTCCCGAATGTCGCCAACAACCTCCTGTTCGTAGTCGAGAGAAAGGCTGTCCCCGGCGGTATGTGGACACCGCTCAAGCGGTCGCTCGGTAAGAAGCGCAGAGAGATCTCCCGCGATCAAATCGCCTTGATTACCGAGGTATACTCGGACTTCGCCGCATGTAAGAGAACGCTATGGTGCGAGAAACGCAAATGCGACTGTAAAATTGAATCCCGGATATTCGACCGGGAGGAATTCCTTTATAAAGAATGGGCTGTGTATCAGCCGTTGCAGCGTCGTGGCGAAATCAGCGAAGAATCCATTGAAGCCTTGCGCACAAGCGCATATTTCACAGCAAATACCAATATTTTCAGTGAAGCAAAGCTGGAGGAACTTGAGGAAACCGATCCCCGCAGTGCAGCTGATGAAAAAGCATATAAAAAGCAACTTGCGGGGCGCAAGTTTACCGAGGCGGTAATTGCTGCACTGAAGACGCATGAAGCGGAAAAGGTGTACATGGACTTTGGTGAATTTGAAGTTGCGCTAAAGAAAATCCTTTCCGATGTTGAGGGCATCACCACCTCGCGCCTTTTCAGCATTGCTATCGAATTATCAGTGATTGACAAAACTGCTGTAGTACAAAAAGACCGCAAAGGCAGAATCATTCCGGACCCGACTACAAAGGATACCGAGATCGTCCGTCTGAACCAGGATGTAGACGAGTATATGAAGACCGAGGTTCTCCCGCATATCCCCGACGCCCTGTACTTCTATGAATACGATCCAAAGAAAGCAGAAAACGCTTCAAATAAAGAGAGGTTGGGCGCAGAATTCCCGTTTACCCGCTATTTCTATGAGTATCATGAGCCGGAGCGGGCCGATGACCTGCTGGCGCAGTTTATGGAGCTGGAGGATTCTCTGACATCAAAGATTGCGGAGCTGGAGAAAGGTGCGGGTGCAAAATGAGTCAGGGAATGAAAGACAGCGGTATTCAATGGCTTGGGGATATTCCTGATTCGTGGAATATCAAACGGGTAAAATATACGGCAAACTTGAAAGGTCGCATTGGATGGCAGGGATTGACTTCTGAAGAATACCAAGATGACGGCGCGTTTCTCATTACCGGCGTTGACTTTAAGAACGGTGGCATTGATTGGGAAAACTGTGTCCACGTTCCGATGAAACGCTGGGAAGAAGCGCGAGAAATACAAATCCAGAATGGCGATTTACTTATAGTCGCGCTTCCTTCAAGTATAATCACGGCAGGCTATATTACGGAGCTAAATAAGGGAAACATGGATGAGGAAACGCAGGGTTAAGCTCTGCGGCTTTTAAGAAAAAGACCGTATCTCTACGGTCTTTTTTCGTGATATGTATTGGATTTTAAGCCGGAACGCCGCCTTTATGTCACGACATGCACAATAGTCAGATTCAAAACATGCATCAGGTCTATCTCCTCTCGGGTGTCAAGAAGACGCAGGCAGGGTCTGACATAATTGATTCTGTTCTGCTTGAGCACTATGGCCTGCCTTCCGTCGGAAAGCTCGACAGTTATGCCCGTAGGGTAAGGCGTAACGCATTCCATAAGCTTTTTCACATATTTTGCGGCAAACATCGAATAGCTGTTCTACATCAAAAACTCCATAGCGTCGGCCGGGTTGATCGCCCTGCGGTAAATACGGTTGGAAACAAGCGCGTCATAAACGTCGCAAACGTGAATGATCTTTGCAAATCTCGATATTTTGTCCCCGGTGATGCCGCGGGGATAGCCGCTTCCATCCTCATTTTCATGGTGTGCAAGCACGGCGTCCTTAACGGTGGCGGGTATTGTGCTGTCGCCCTTGATCGTACTATAGCCTTCTTCCGGATGCCGGCGAATGAGCGCCATCTCTTCTTCGGTCAAGGGATCTATTTTGTTGAGTATATCAAGGCTCAGGTTCATCTTGCCGATATCATGGAGGAGCGCTCCCTCGGAAAGGCGTTTTAGCTGATCGTAATTGAGTCCGCTCGCAAGCCCGATAATCACCGCGAGAACCGCAACATCCAGAGAATGCGTATATGTATAGTTATCAAATGAGGCGACGCTCATCATATCGATGGAGGCGTGAGGTTTTTTGAGCAGCTCATCCACGATAGAGTGAGCCATGAGCCTGCACATATCGATATTTAAAGAGCCGAGCGCCTGAATCGTCTGTATTTTGATCTCCTCGGAAACAATATCCTCAACAACGATATCCTCAGATATCTCATCGTAGATATAAAGCCCCGCGAAGCCAAGCGCTTCAAGCTTTTTTATATAAGATTGCTTCAATACGGTGTTGGCGTTGAGAAGGATGCTGCCGCTGCTGCTGTATACGGGCATAGCAAGCACGGCGTCGTCCTGGATCTTGTCAATGGAAAGGTAACGCATACGGTACTCCCGCGTTCAAGTTATTTTTCAACACTATTATCCGGCGGCATTTATAAACAACCGGTCTTTTCCGCATAATTGTCCAAACGGTGCAGACAATATGTATATAATATCGAATCCCGCCCTATTTATGTACAATAAATACGATTGTGTTATACCTTGTTATTATATCACGAATTAACAGCGCAAGTCTATCAATATAACTAAAGCCGATAGACGCATTATTCGAAAAAAAGCATAAGCAAAGCCGCCTTGCCCTGCAACTTGAGCTTTGTTATCCGCAGCTCATATTATCAAGCATTCACGAGTCCTTAACGCATATGCTTTTGCAAATGCAGCAAATAAGATCAAAGAATCGTTCAAGCTTATCCATATTTCCCTCCGTGGTTTTGTTCTTTAAGTTTATCATTAAAACGATATGTAGTTTATCTGTTTTCTCTTCGTATGGCAATGAGCTTGAGCAGATCGTCATACAGCATGTCATCCTTTTTTAGATCCATCAATAGCCAACGCTGCCCCATTCCCTCCTGGGTGTTCAGATATATTTCACGCATAGCTTCGGACATTTGCGGAAGCATCGCTTCCACCCGTTCTTTCTCCCTGCGGCCTATCACGATAAGCACAGAGAAATATCCCGCCTTGGGATATAGCCTGCACAAACTGCGTCCCGATTTGCGAAAGCTTACATTCCAGCCAAGAAGCACATTGTCGCCGCTGTAATCAATGCTGATAAGAGCCTTAAATTCTTTTTGCATATAAGAGAGCAGCCTGTCAAAGAGGGGATTCCCGATAAAATCGCTGATCTCTTCCATTTCCGGCTTGTGGTCTTTGTCGCTTATAATACTCATTTGCCTGCCCGCCTTTGCCTCTTGCTTTTTCCGTCCGCTTCGCCATGACGTAAATCGATGATATCCGGCTTATTCCGCGGGCTTGATGATATGCTCTTCAAAAAGGGTATCAAAGGTATTCACCGCGCCGCCA
>CAYPAH010000182.1:0-3800 GCA_964408655.1 uncultured Oscillospiraceae bacterium
ATAGACGCCACACCGCAGGGCATCGAGGCTGTGGACGAGGGCAAGATGCTCGGCACGGTCTCTATCGGTTACGAGGGGCAGGCTCAAGCCATTTTCGACATTGCCTGCGCCATGGCGCTGAAGCAGGATTTTACGCAAATGCATCCCCTGCGTGAAGACGGATCGGTACGCGTGGAACAGCATATATATACGAAAGCAAACTAACAAAATCTTAACACCGAAGATTTTTCATAAAAACAAGGTGGATTTTCTATTCTCATAAATTGATGCGCTTGATAGAATGAGTGTGCTGATGAAAAGCATCGGCACACTTTAAATCAAATCTTATCTAGGAGGAAATCACACAATGAAGAAACTGTTGACTTTCGCGCTGGTACTCGTCATGGTTCTGTCCATGGTCGCTTGTGCTGCTCCCGCTGCTGCGCCTGCCGCACCCGCCGCCCCCGCTGCAGAACCCGCCGCCCCCGCTGCTGAGCCCGCCGCTCCCGCCGCCGAGCCCGCTGCCGAGGCAAAGACCTATAAGGTAGGCGTTTGCATCTACAAGTTTGATGATAACTTCATGACTCTCTATCGTCAGGAGCTCGAGAGCTATCTTAAGTCCCTGGAGACCGACACTGTGAAGTATGACGTCACCGTCGTAGACGGCAAGGGCGACATGGCTGAGCAGACCAACCAGATCGACACCTTCCTCGCTCAGGGCGTGGACGTGCTGATCGTCAACCTGGTTCAGTCCTCTTCCGCCGCCACCATCACCGATAAGTGCAAGGCCGCTGGCGTTCCCGTTGTTTACATCAACCGTGAGCCCACCGCTGACGACATGAAGGCTTGGGACAAGATCTGCTACGTTGGCGCTGACGCTCGTCAGTCCGGCACCTATCAGGGCGAAATCGTCGCTAATCTTCCCGACAAGGGCGATGCGAACGGCGATGGCGTTGTAAGCTATGTCATGATAATGGGCGACCCCGAGAATGTTGATGCTCAGTATCGTACCGAGTTCTCCATCAAGGCTCTCACCGACGCCGGCATCAAGGTCGAAAAGCTCTTCGAGCAGCGCGGCGACTGGGATCAGGCTAAGGGTCAGGAACTTGCTGCTAACGCTCTGTCCCAGTTCGGCGACAAAGTAGATGTTATCTTCTGCAACAATGACGGCATGGCGCTGGGCGCTTATCAGGCCATCACTGCTGCCGGCCGCAAGGTTGGCGAGAACATCTACCTCCTCGGCGTTGACGCTCTTGACGAGTGCGTTGAGATGGTAAAGACCGGCGAAATGACCGGTACCGTTCTGAACGACCACATCGGCCAGTCCCACAAGGCTGTTGACGTTGCTGTTGACTACATCAATGGCGAAGCCGTTGAGACCTACAACTGGGTCGATTATCAGAAGGTTTCGTAATCCCATTGTATCAAACGGAAATTGCGTGTGAGCCCTCACACGCAATTTCCTTAATACCGTTTCTGTATCAGCACATCATAAGGGGGCAATATGTCGGAATATGTACTTCAAATGAAAGGGATATGTAAATCCTTCCCGGGCGTTAAAGCTCTGGATAATGTATCCCTCAACCTTCGTCCCGGTACCGTACACGCGCTAATGGGCGAGAACGGCGCCGGTAAATCTACGCTTATGAAATGCCTCTTTGGCGTTTATGCCATGGACTCCGGCGAGATAATCCTCAACGGTGAGTCCGTCAAGGTAGACAATCCATTTGACGCGCTTGAAAAGGGCATCGCAATGGTTCATCAAGAGCTACAGCCGATCCCTGAGCGCCCTATAGCCGAAAATATCTTCTGCGGCCGTTATCCGGACAAAAAGGTTCTTGGCTGCATCAAAATAGTAGATCATAAAAAAATGCTTTCCGATTCCAAGGCGCTGCTTGAAAGACTGAACATGAATTTTGACCCTTCGGCTAAATTATCCACGCTTTCGGTTTCTCAGATGCAGCTTGTTGAAATCGCAAAAGCCGTCTCCGCAGACGCAAAGATCGTCATTATGGACGAGCCGACCTCTTCGCTTACGCAATCAGAAGTAGAGCAGCTCTTTACGATCATAAACAAGCTCAGAGACGACGGATGCAGCATCATTTACATATCGCATAAAATGGATGAGATCCTTCGCATAAGCGACGAGGTCACCATAATGCGCGATGGCCAGTATATAGGCACATGGCCTGCGAGCGAGCTGACCACCGACCTTATCATCACGCGCATGGTCGGCCGTGAGCTCACCAACCTCTATCCTCCCAAGCACAACGTGCCGGGTGAGGTCGTTCTTGAAGTAAAGGATTATACCTCTATACACCCGCGTTCCTTCCGAAACGCCTCGTTTACCCTTAGGAAAGGCGAGATACTCGGCGTAAGCGGCCTTGTGGGCGCGCAGCGTACCGAGCTGATGGAGGGCATATTCGGGCTTCGCGCCACCACCAGCGGCGTGATCGACTATGGCGGAAAGCAGCTTAAGGTTCACCGCCCGCAGGATGCTATAAACAACGGCATAGCACTGCTGACAGAGGATCGCCGCGCGACCGGCATATTCGGCGTTTTGTCCGTTACGGATAACGTTGCCGTCGCTTCGCTTTCCCAGTATCTCAAATATAAGATAATGCTTGACGACAAGCGCATAAAAACGCTTGTTGAAGAAAACATCAAAAAGCTGAGCATCAAAACGCCCAGCGGCAAAACGCTCATACAGTCTCTTTCCGGCGGCAATCAGCAAAAGGTCATCATCTCCCGCTGGCTTGCCAACGATCCCGACGTTCTTATCATGGATGAACCCACGCGCGGCATCGACGTTGGCGCTAAATATGAGATATACTGCATAATCGAGCAGTTGGCCCGCGAGGGAAAGAGCATCATTATGATAAGCTCCGAAATGCCCGAACTTATCGGCATGGCGGATCGCATCATGGTAATGTGCGACGGCCGCATCACAGGATTTGTTGAAGGTGCGGATATGAATCAGGAAACCATTATGGAAATGGCTACGCGCTTTGCGTCGTAACGGAGGAATAACAATGGAACAGAGCAAAACCAAACAAGTTAAGAATTTTCTTTTTAACAACGCCATCATTATCCTGATGCTTTTTGCGGCTATCGCCGTAGGCATCATGCGCCCGAGCTTTTTCTCGGCTTATAACGCCAAGAATCTGATCTCGAACACGGCGGCGCGTTTCATAGTTGCGCTTGGCGTGTCCGGCTGCCTTATCACCAAGGGCACCGACCTTTCCGCAGGCCGTCTTGTCGGCCTAGCGGCCTGCGTTTCGGCAACGTTTATGCAGCGCGCGGACTACACCAGCAAGGTCTATCCGGCGCTTGGCGAGCTGCCTATTCTCGTAGTGCTTCTGGGCGTTGTGATAATATGCACGATCTTCGGCCTTGCAAACGGCATGGTAGTGTCCTTTTTGAAGGTTCCGCCCTTCATCGCCACCCTCGGTATGCAAACGATAGTTTACGGCATTTGTCTCGTATTCACGGGCGCACAGCCTATCGGCGGACTCAGGCAGGACTACACGGATATTTCTTCGGGCTCGCTTTTCGGCGTGACATGGCTTCCGTATCTTGGCATCATCGCGGCGCTGCTCGGCCTTATAATGTGGTTCGTCTATAACAAGACGCCACACGGCAAGTATATGTACGCCATTGGCGGCAATGAGAACGCGGCTGAGGTCTCCGGTATCAACACCTCGGCCTCCAAGATAATCATTTATGCCACCGCCGGCGCCCTTTACGGCATTGCGGGCTTCCTCTACGGCGCAAAATCCGGCGGCGCATCGGTGAACATGGGCATGGGCTACGAACTTGAG
>CAYPAH010000183.1:0-3732 GCA_964408655.1 uncultured Oscillospiraceae bacterium
GATGACAGCTGGCTGGAAGTTACCGCTGATATCAACGAGATAGATGCCGGCAACGCCACCATCGCGCTCTGCCTTGAAACGCAGCACATTGGCATGGTGGAATCTCTTGTGCAGGTAAAGCAGGATGATCTTCATTTTTGTTTCCGCGTTGAAACTCCCCAGATACGCGATTTCGTTCAAGGCCAGATAGACGAGCTCTCCAAGGTGAAGTTCCCCGCGCAATACAGCTATCGCGGCAGCAGCGTCAGCCTGATAGAAGCGCCGATAACCCCGATAAACGCAGCAAAAACGCTTCGCGACACCTTTGATCTTCGCGAAAACAACTCCGGCGTTGATATAGTCATCTAAAAGCAGTACAGGAGCGGCCTATGGAATTTAGAAACGACATTCTGGACACGCAAACAGCCGAAAACGGCGATAAAGGCGAAAGGCTAAAGGCCGTCGCCGTTAAATATGATCCCGAAACCGACGCGGCGCCCGTCATCGCCGCCGCAGGTCAGGGCTTTGTGGCGGAAAATATAATATGCATGGCCGAGGAAAACGACGTGCCTGTCGTGCAAGATAAAAAAGCCGCCGATCTTCTTTCGCAGCTTTCCGTAGGCGACGCTATACCGCCCGCCCTGTATCAGGTCGTCGCTGAAATACTCGTTTTCATAACCAGCACCGACGCCAAAGCCGCCTCAAAGCTGAACCCATACAAAAGAAAATAAAAAATGCGCTTGAAAAAGCGCTTTTATAATTTACAATAATTCGTTTTACGATCAAGCGAAAGCTTTATATCTTAATAATATTTAAAGGTAGCCTGCTCGCCGTCGTGATGCGGGCTTTGCTTGACCTTATTCACGGACTCAAGCATACATTGATATACGCTCACCCTGTTTTGGCCGTATGCCTGACGGCATTCTTCAAAGGCCATGCCCGCGTCGGTCACCACATATTTAGGAGGCAGGTTGTTCAGGATCAGCGCGCGCGCATCCATTTTGCATCTTTCACAGGTACAGCAGCCCTCCTGCTTCATTACCTCATCAAGACCGGAATCGACGATCTGCTCCATAACGTTCACGCATTTAAGCATTATGACCCTCCTTAAAATAGCGGCTGTCTCCGGCTGCTCTTTTTTGATTTTATTTTTTACGCGATTGCAGTTTTAGCTGGTTCAGCAGCACGCTCGGTATCATGTCAAGCGAGGCCTGCCTCACTACTCCTCCGCGCTTCATCGCCTCCATAGGCATTCCATACACCACGCAGGACTGCTGATCCTGTCCTATGGTATAAGCGCCGGCATTTCGCATTTCGACCATGCCGTTAGCTCCGTCCGCTCCCATGCCGGTCAATATTATGCCTATCGCGTTGTCGCTCACCGTGCCCGCCACCGAGCGGAAGAGCACATCCACAGAAGGACAGTGTCCGCTTGTCTTTTCCGTCTCGCCGAGCTTTATAACGTAGGCGTCCCCGCGCTTGGCGACGCGCATCTGTCTTTCTCCCGGCGCAACGAAAGCCAGCCCCGGCTTCACCACGTCGCCGTCGGAAGCCTCGCGCACGGTAAGTGCGCATTCTTTATTCAGCCTTTCGGCATACATTCTTGTGAACACCGGCGGCATGTGCTGAGTTATCACAATGCCCGGCATCTCTGCCGGAAGCGCCTGAAGCACCTTGCTTATGGCCTCCGTGCCGCCTGTTGACGCGCCTATCGCGATCAGCGTTTTTGGGTTCCAGTTCCCTGTGACATTTCTTGTAAGGCTGAAATTCGTAGCCGCGGCCGCAGGCGTCGCAGTATGGGGTGCGCCTTCGGTTTTTATCGCTGAGCTGTGCGCCGCGACCACGGGCATTTTCGCCGCGGAGGCAGCCCTTATCTTTTCCGCGAGGGATTCGATGAACGAGCTCATTTCGCCCGGCTCAGGCTTGGCCACAAAGTCCACCGCGCCCGCATGGAGCGCTTCGAAAACAATGCCGTTGGCCGCGCTGACTACTACCACCCGCACCGGATGCTTGGGCATAAAGCCCTTTAGAAATTCGAGACCGTTAGTCCCCGGCATTTCCACATCCAGCGTCACCACGTCCGGCTCAAGGCTCAATATCTTTTTTTCCGCGTCCTGCGCGTTGATCGCCGTTGCAACTATATCGAGATCCTCATGCTCTTTAAGGCCCCTTGAAATAGCCGTTCTGAACAGAGCGGAATCATCGACTATCAGCGTTCTGATGCGTTTTTGTTCAGGCATTCTCAGCTTCCCTTTCTTTAACAGTTATCAGCCTCCCTTTGTCGCCTCCGTAAGCATCATGGGATTAAGCTCGGTGATGCGCACGCCGTAGCTGTCGTCTATAACAACGACCTCTCCGCGCGCCACCTGTATTCCGTTCACCAATATCTCGACCTCTTCGCCCGCAAGCTTATCAAGCACTATTACCGAGCCGCTGTTGAGATCGAGCACCTGCTTTATCGTTTTTGTCGCCCTGCCAAGCTCTACCATTACCTCCATAGGCACGTCGAGCAGACGGTAAATATTCTGCTGTTCCATGCTCATAGACGAGGGGATGGTGCTGTCGAAGCTGGGATAGTCCACCTCCTGCACATTCATGGCCGCCGCGCTGCGCACAGACCCCGTCGTCTTTAACGGTTCCTGCTGAGGCGCCGCATAGACCGGGGGCGCCGCATAAACAGGCGGCGTATAAGCGGGGGGAGCCGCGTAAGGCTGCTGAGGAGGATAGGGCTGCGCCTGAGCATAAGGCTGCTGCTGTTGCGTCGGCGGCGCATAGGCCGGCGGCTGCGGAGCGGGAGGCGCATAAGCTGGCGCGGGCGCTTCCGGCGGCGCATAGGCCGGGGCGGGCGCGGACGCCGCGGGCTGCTCGGGAGCGGCCTGAGCGGGAGCTTGCGCGCTGTTATCTTCAAAAAGGTCTGAAAAATCGCTTGAAACGCTGGTCGCCGCCTGCTCGGTGGCAAAATCCGTATCGCTTCCGAATGAGGCGCTGCTTCTGTATCCGTCGCTTGCGCTTTCATCGGCGCTTTGAGGATTGAGCAGCTCTTCCGCAAGCTTTTTCGCGAAGCTTACGGGAAGCACCTGCATTATCTCGCTTTCCAAAAGCCCCTCTATCTCCATTCTGAAGGCGATCTTCACTATCGGCTCGTCGCCGCTCAAAAGGCTTGTCACCGGCCCGTCGTGCAGAAGCACGCGCTTTGACACGGGTGTGGAGATATTTATGGTCTTTCCCAAAAGCGTAGCAAGCGAGGTGGAGGACGAGCCTACCATCTGGTTCATTACCTCGCGTATCGCGCTTAGATGTATCTCGTCGAGAACGATGTTGTTGGGATCGATATTGCCGTCGCCACCCATAAGAAGATCCGTGATGAGCGCCACGTCAAACTCTTTCAGCAAGAGAAGGTTGTTGCCCTCTATGCCCTCGATATAGCATATCTCAACGACCACAAAGGGAAGAACATGCGAAGCGGCCAGCGTTTCCCATGTGTGCATCGAGAGCTGCGGGGTCGTTATTCTTACCTGCTTTCCGAGGAGCGTATACATAGTCGTCGCAGCCGTACCCATGCAGATATTGCCCATCTCGCCAAGAGCATCCTGTTCGCTCTTGCTAAGATAGTCGTCGATATTCGGCTTTACGACCTCAACAGTTTCCTCTATCTGGCCGCTGTTGCGCAGAATCTCCTCGATCTCTTCCTGCGATATGATTCTGTTTTCGTCACTCAATGTCTTTCCGCTCCTTATTTATCTTAGCAATTTG
>CAYPAH010000184.1:0-3727 GCA_964408655.1 uncultured Oscillospiraceae bacterium
AGCAGGAAGACTTATGTCAGAAATCCTTTATCCCACAAAATTTGTGATTGAGCCCGAATAAAGAAATTTGTGCTTTTTTGAATTTTTTTGCGTACGCCGCCTGACAAAATCAGCTCACGGACGTATAATATATCGTGAAAAATCTGATTTCACCGGCAAAGACCTTCCGCCGGCGCCGTATTCCCTTGCTCTTGAAAGGAGAAATCATGCAAACCATTCCCAGACGTATGCTTTCTATGCTCTGCGCAGTTTTCATCTTCGGCGCGGTATTCTTTCCGGCTCTTCGCGTCTTTGCCGCCGGTTATACCCTTGCCGACATGGAAAACGACAGCGCCGCCTATTATTCAAGCCCCACGCTCAGAGCCGGGCTTGGCACAAATGTTGACGCGCAAACGATATTCAACGGCGCGCTCGAATTTCTTGAAACGGGGCTCAACCCCGAAGAGACAAGCATTTGGGCTGCAAAAACGCTCTTTTCTATTATCATGGGCGGCAGCGACGACCCAAACGCGCAGCTGCTTGACGAAGTAAAGCTGATGATGGAAAAGCAAAACGAGCTTGCGGGCAAGATAAGCCAGCTTGAAAACGAAGTGATATCGGCAAGCGTAGTTCAGGATATAAATCAATATCTTCAAGCCGATAAAGCCGGACTCGTTAAAACATATTACGGCGCGCTTCGCCAGATAGACGTTTATCTTTCAGACGGCACGCTGACGCAAAGCGACGGCATGGCTCAAAGAAAAACCATTCTTGTTTCTCAAATACCGGGCGCTGCTCCGCTTGGCTCCATATGTCCTTTTGACGAGCTGACATATTCCCTCGGCTCGCTTTTGACCATGGATCATGTGACCGTGCTGCCGAATCTCGGCCACGCCAAGATATTTAACATCTATGACGAATGGCAAAAACGAAATTACAAATGGGAGCATCAGGGCTATGAAGACCGCGCCTTCTTCCAGAACTGCGCGATCTCGCAATATCTCACCGCCGCTTCTATAGACAAGCTTTCGCTCACTGCAAGGATACAGGAGCTTCCCGCAGCTCAGCAGACCCTCTTCGCTCGCGTCTGAGCGAGCTGAACGAGCAGATAGAGCTCGTGAAGGCCACGGCTCTGCCCATGAAGGTGACTCCCCGCGACGCAAGCGAGCGCTATTATCAGATCCCCGGCCACGAAGCCCTTTTCTACACGAAGGTCTCTCAGCAGCTCGTTCCCGACGAGCCGGCCGGAGCCTGCCTGAAGCCCTACGGCGGGGGCTGGAACATCAAAGGTTTTCATTATACAGGGCTCATAGCAAAGACCGGCCTTGTGATAGACCTTCCCTTCTGGAAACCGCTTATCAAATATTACGACGATCAAAACACCTCCCTGCCAAGCTTTAATCTTCTCAACACCCTCCGAAGCGATTACAGCGGAGCCAGCCTGTATAGCATCTTTTTTGATGCGGACAAGGGCGCCTTTACTCCGCCCGCCGGAGCCGCTGACACATGGGCCTTCGTTGTAGATCAGAACGGAGGAAGCACTATGCGTTACGAGGCGAACATGTTCACGGCGGATCATATTTATATAAAGGTAACAGATACAAACTGCGCGGCGCAGGAGATCAATGTAATGAACTACCACAACAACAGCGTCGATAAGGACGGCGTGCGCGGCGATCTTTTAGGCATAGGCGTCAAGTCCACCGCCATTCCCGCCGTCGCGTCCTCCCCCACGGCAGCCAGCCCCTCTACAAGCAGCTATGCGGATATTGATTACAGCATTTCGCGCGAGCTTGACGGCGGCGCTCAAAGCGGACGCTTCACTGTCGCGAACTGCGACATCGAGGATCTCACCGGCGCAAAGCTTGACGGCAGGCTTTTGCAAAAGGGTCTCGACTTCTTTGTTGAGCCTTCGCCTGATGGCGGGCTCAGCCTGCGCCTGAGCGACGCCCTTCTTGCTTCGCTTTCACAGGGAGCGCATGTTCTGCATATTTATTTCACCGACGGCGACGGCGAAATAAGCTTTGATCTTTCATCCCCCCTCTCAACTGCCGCCGTTCCCGCTGTGCCCGCAACAGGCGGAACGCCCCTCGCTTTGCCTGTTTTCTCTATCTTGCTTGCCACTTATGCCGCTAGCAGGGCTTACCGGAAGAAAAGGGAAGGGCTTGATTAAACTATCGGGTTTTATTGCCTGAAACATGCTTTCGCCGCGTAAGCGGAGAAAGGCGCAGATCAAAATAAAAAAGACGGTGCAAGCCCTTTATCGGCCTCGCCGTCTTTCACTTTTTATGCCGGTGCGCTTCCTTCGCGGCGTTTTTCGCCCGATCCCCGCTCTTTTTTACGCCCGCGCCGCGCCATAATGCCGCATTCTTCAATAATTGCTGATCGATTTAGCCTTTTCACATTTCTTTCACCTTTGCATAACGCCTATGTCATGGATTTTGGGAACAATTATGCTATACTTTTAGCACTCGATGAAGTAGAGTGCTAACAACAGACATTTACATAAAGGAGGTTCCCTTATGAACGTAAATAAATTGACTCAAAAATCCCTTGAAGCTGTGCAGAACGCGCAGAATCTCGCAATGGAGTTTCACAATCCTCAGGTGGAGCAGGCGCATCTTTTCTGCGCGCTGCTTTCCGAAGAGGATTCGCTTATCAAAAGCCTGCTTTCGCGCATGGGCGCGGATGCTGACGCCGCCTTTGCCGAAGCAAGCCGCTTGGTCGATTCGCTTCCGCGCGCGGAGGGTGGGGAGACCTATCTTTCCACTACCTTGAACGAAGCCTTTATCGAGGCCGAAAAGACCGCCGCGCACATGAAGGATGATTTTGTCTCGGTAGAGCATCTTTTCATCGGCCTGCTCGAAAAGCCCGACAGATCCATGCGCGAGCTTTTCAAAAGCTTCAATATCGAAAAGGACGCTTTCTTAAAAGCGCTCAACGAGGTTCGCGGCGGAGCGCGCGTCACCACCGATAATCCCGAGGGCACCTATGACGCTCTTGGCAAATATGCGCAGGATCTGGTCGAGCTTGCCAAAGCCCATAAGCTCGATCCCGTCATCGGCAGGGACGAAGAAGTGCGTAACGTTATTCGCATACTCTCGCGCAAAACGAAAAACAACCCTGTGCTCATAGGCGAGCCGGGCGTAGGCAAAACGGCCATAGCCGAGGGGCTTGCGCAGCGTATAGTCCGCGGCGACGTTCCCGCCAGCCTGCAGGAGCGCAAGATATTCTCGCTCGATATGGGCGCGCTTATCGCGGGCGCGAAGTTCCGCGGCGAATTTGAAGAGCGTCTTAAAGCCGTGCTCGGCGAAGTAAAGCGCAGCGAGGGCAGGATAATACTTTTTATCGACGAGCTGCACAACATCGTTGGCGCCGGCAAGACCGAAGGCAGCATGGATGCCGGCAATCTCTTAAAGCCCATGCTTGCCCGCGGCGAGCTGCACTGCATAGGCGCGACCACGCTTGATGAATACCGCAAATATATCGAGAAGGACGCCGCGCTTTCCCGCCGCTTCCAGCCCGTGATGGTGGATGAGCCGAGCGTTGAAGAAACCATCTCGATACTGCGCGGCCTGAAAGAGCGTTACGAGGTCTTTCGATATGCGGCGGGCGGTTTCCGTGATTTCTCCCGAATCGCGAGTTCCGATCCGCAAATGTGGCGTGATATCTGTGTCGCGAATCGCGATGAACTACTGCCCATGCTGGATCATTATCTGGACGAACTGCACCTGCTGCGGAAATTGAT
>CAYPAH010000185.1:0-214 GCA_964408655.1 uncultured Oscillospiraceae bacterium
TGAAAAAGTATGCTCTCCGAAAAAGTGCATGTTTCGAAAAGACGCCGGTATCCCGCGGTCGCTCATGACCACCGTCACTTGATGAAAACACTCGGGCAATATCGTCCAGAAATCCCAATTGTTCTGCGCCGAGCGACGCCCCGTTTTCGGATCGCGTTTCACGGCACGATTCAGGTCCGAAAAATTATGCACGTCGCGAATAAAAAAAGTCGGC
>CAYPAH010000185.1:224-2297 GCA_964408655.1 uncultured Oscillospiraceae bacterium
GGTGTTGTTGCCGACCAGGTCCCAGTTGCCTTCCTTGGTATAAAACTTGACGGCCACACCACGAATATCTCGCTCACAATCAGCCGCACCACGTTCGCCCGCAACGGTAGAAAATCGAACAAATAAATCCGTCTCTTCGCCCGGTTGCAGGACTTGAGCCTTGGTGTATCGGGAGATATCCTCGGTGACAGTGAGTTTTCCATAGGCGCCCCATCCCTTGGCGTGCATACGGCGCTCGGGTATCACCTCGCGATTGAAATGCGCCATTTTTTCCATGAGCCAAACATCTTGCATTACCACAGGGCCGCGCGGACCCGCAGTGATTGAGTTTTCATTGTCGGCGACCGGCGCACCAACTTCATTGGTTAGTTTCTTGTAGTCATCCATAGTCATTCTCCTTTCAAATTATACAAGGCTGTATATGACATATCGCAAATCGATATCATCACCGTTTACAAGGACAAACACATCGAGGCAATCCAGACATACATCAAAGTTTTTGGGAGCATCAGCATGCCAATCTTCGGTTGTCGGTTCGAAAAAACGACCACCGGCAAATAGAACGCGAAACTGAGCACGACCGCAAGCCACACCGGGCCAATCTGTCGGTCATCCTCTCGGTAAACAAAAAATAGCGCCGCGACCATCAGTCCCAAGACAAGAAACGGCACATTTCGTATAATCCCCCATCGCACAGGCGGATGCCGCTCTGTCCATTGATTGCCGGGCATCAAGCAAAGAATGATTCGAATTAAGGCCAACACATATACCAAGACCGTCCACCCACTATGCCCAATCGGAGTGAAAAGAATCTGCCCTACATGCCACAACAAAATATAGAAAAGAGTCATCGTGACAGACGTCATCTGCTTGCAGCGCCCAAGTGCGATTCTATAGGGCACGTCATCGCCGTCAATGACAGACCGAATACGCGGCACAAGATGAAACGCATCACCGACGACAAGGAACAAAACCATGATCCCGGAAAGCACTCTCGCTTTTGAAGGATAAGGACCTATCAGCAAAAGAACGCCCAGCACGGCCGCTGTTAACAAATATACGACGTTGAAAACTACCTCGACCTTCCCAAACATGCGCTTCATGAATCGCCCTCCCTGTCGTGAGATCGACTAATCAGGGCCAAATGTGTCGTCACTGCTAAACCAATCAGAGCTAGCAACATCACCACCCACAGCTTCTGAGTGAGAATCATAGAAAGAATCATCATGCCCCACAGCCACACTAAACTGCAGATGAGTGTCTTTTTCGAAAGACCTCGGCGATGTCGATACGTCTCAATAAACTCACGAAAAAACGAGACGCGCATAATCTGCACTTGAACACCCGGAACCGCCGAAAAACATCCGACCGCGAGCAACACAAAGGGCGTCGTCGGTAGCACCGGCAACACGACACCGATCGCACCAACTCCCAACAACAACAAACCAATGACGGTCAACAGTATCGTCTTCATATCATACTCCGCAGACTAAGGCGACACATACGTCGATAATTATCGAATTGGATAACGACAAAAATCAAGAATTATCGATACTTACATTATGCCATGTTGCGAATACGAAAGTAAGGAGACTGACGGCCACATAAGGTGACCTTTTTGTAACGATTCAAATTTCAATCGTGCACCCGGATTCAATTGAGGTGTACCTGACAACACTTTGGTACTCGTCAGGACGCTCGCTCATTAATAAGAATCTGAACGCGATTGGCTATAATCTCAGCAACATCCTCAGCAGATTTCAATTCATAAAAGTAAGCCGGAGCCTCCTCAAGGACAATCGAGATAAATAGCGCTAATTCTGTGCGTTTTCAATGCCATAGAACATGACCAGCGCATTTCTGAGCGACGGCTTAAATACCGAATTATGGGTCTCGTTATCGATTTTTTCGTAAGATATCTCGAGGCCCTCATAATTTCGCCCTTCAACCTTAGCAATTAAATTAGTAATTCGCGACCTGTAGTTGGAAGCTTCTGCACCTCCGGCGGTCACATATGCACGAATATTCAAAGAGGTGTTGCGCTCCGAATATGCTTTTTCGAAATCATCCATA
>CAYPAH010000185.1:2307-3723 GCA_964408655.1 uncultured Oscillospiraceae bacterium
CGAGATAAGCTCATTATCCGGCACAATTATTGTATCAACACCATATACCAAGTCATAAAATAATGGTATGCCTGTGTTTTTAAGGTACTCTTTGTAGGCCGCATCGGCTATGGGATCTATCACAACCTCTCCGTCTATCGGAATAATCAACTCCGGGTATGCTTCTGGATTTAGAGTTAAATCAACGAGCAGATCAATTGATTCTCTTAGAACCGGAATGCCGGTGCCTTGTTTGATGACTTCACTCTGAACATGATCGGAGACAAAATAACTAATAAATGTCCAAGCACCCTCCGGAGAACTGCAACTCTTTGTCATTACAATATCAGAGACTTCAGCCGCAAATCCCACTCGGTTTGGAGTTGGCGGACCGACATAGGTCATCGGTGCACCCTTTGCGAACCAAGCCGCATCATAAAGATAGTATGGACTTAAAACATCACATTGAATCAACGCCAATTTATCGTTAATAATTAATTGCTCGCTTAAATAATACGCCTCTCCGCTTTCCATGTTTGCCTGTGCAAAGTCATCCGGTATGCCATTCTCCTTTGCCCATTCCAGCAACAAAACCATATCCTCCATGGACAATCTATCACCGGAAGCATCTGTGACAACATATCCTGACGCTGACACACCAAGTGCGAATTCAAGAAGTTCTGATTGTGAAAATAATGTAATCGGGGTAACGTCTCCGGGAAGCTCCGACATCACTTCATTGAACTCCTCAATCGTCCAACCCTCACGCTCTCCGATAACCGATGTTTTCCCGCCCAGACCGGATAAACGGAAGAATACTGGGAAAGAATACAGGGCATCATCAGTCTTCATTGCTTCAATGAGGTTGGTCGAATATTCTTCTAAAATAAACTCATTATCCGATTCAATCAAGGACATTAAGTCCACTATTGCCCCCGACACCAAAATTTCATGCGACGGTTCGTATATGAGGTCGGGACCATAACCGGACAACATGTCCAAATACAAAGCTTCATACGCTTCCGCACGCTGAGAAGAAACCTCGTCAATAGATGTCGTGATCCAATCAATTTCAGAATATGGATAATAGTCGACATGTACGACCCTGAACTCCGAGTTAGTTGCATTAAAATCGTTGATTGCAGCTTGTAACACCAAGTCTTCGTCACAAGAAACTGACGCTAGTACAATCGTTTTTTTACCGGCATTCGGATTATCACTCTCTTGGCTTAATAGATACATTTCTTTCGACTGATCTTCGTTCTCAATCATCATGAACAATCTAGTCTCATCAAGCATCACAATTTCTGGCCGCATATTGAGCAATCGCTTATCTATCCCAGACTCATCCCAAACAATCTGATTCCACTTTTCTCTTGACTGCAGATCTAATAATGCAAGGCCGCTTGAATTAATCGAGCACACGTAATTCGCTTG
>CAYPAH010000186.1:0-1254 GCA_964408655.1 uncultured Oscillospiraceae bacterium
TAAGCTCTATAAACCCAAAACGGCCGATAAAAGCGCGCCCGCGCCGGCCGTTCTGCTGCTGCACGGTTATCAAAACGACCATGAGACCAGCGGCGCATACGCGATAGAGCTCGCAAGAAGGGGCGTCGTTGTGCTTGCTCTGGATGAATATGGCCACGGCGATAGCAGCATAGGCATGATAGAGCGCGGCTATGTCAACCATAAGGTCACTGTCAATTACGGGCTGGATAGCGAAGCGGACGGGACTTATGTTTCCATAGGGGGACAGAAGCGCTATAAGCTGATGATGAATTTTTCGAACCTCAGCTTTTTCGACCCGCATTACAGCACGGATGATGAGGGCAATTCCATAAAGGACAGTTCGATGGGCGGCATTGCGGCCTATGCTTTCCTTGCGGATATGGATTTTGTTGATCCTGCGCGCATGGCGGTCAGCGGGCATTCTATGGGCACATGGGCTTCATGGTCGGTGTCGGCGGCTTATTCGGGCGTGAAGAACGACGAAGGAGTGGATATTTCGCCCAAGGCCACGGTGCTGCAATGCGGCGAGCTTTTCATGCAAAACGCTTATGACAGTGCGAAGATAAGCTTTAATAACGTGCTTTTGCTTCAGGCGAAATATGATGAATTCAGCTATTTCCGCGATTACAGCAACATGGTGACGGATGATATACTCAAAACGCCGCTGCGCACGGAGTTTCTCGGATGCGGCGCGGACGAGGCCGCGTGGAACGCCACTTATGGCGACTTTGCCGATGGAAGCGCCCGCCGCATAGAGCTTATCAACACCAATCACCGTCTGACCACGCACGATACGCACGGAATGACGACGGCTATGGAATGGTTTACGAAGGCTATAGGCATTGATTCCGAGCTTCCTTATTCAAACCACAGCTTTATGGCGAAGGAGCTTCTTGTTCTTGCGGCGATGCTTCTCGTGATAGCCGCAATGCTTCCGTTTATGGAGCTGCTGCTCTTAACGCCTTTCTTTGCCTCTATTCGCCAAAGTGTGCCAGGGCGCAAAGAAAAGCTTCAGCATGGCTGGAACTGGTGGCGCGGCGCTATTATCACAGTGTTGATAGCGGGAGCGACTTATCCGTTTATGACGCAGCTTGGCCACGGGCTTTTGCCTCTGCCGGAGGGAGTGTTCCGCATGACCATAGGCAACGGCTTCCTTTCATGGTATCTGCTGCTTATCGTGATAATGCTGATAACTACCGTGATATCATTCAAAAAATCCAGAAAAAAGGGAAC
>CAYPAH010000186.1:1307-3698 GCA_964408655.1 uncultured Oscillospiraceae bacterium
GATTATTACGATATAGGGCTTTCTTCGGAGCAAAAGGCCGGGCGCATAGACTGGGCGCTTTGCGGCAAATCCGCGCTGCTCGCCTTGTGCATGATCGCGCTGGTATATTTGATGGTCTGCGTTTGCGAGCTGCTCTTTAAGCTTGATTATCGCTTCATCTGGCCGTTCTTCCGCAGCTTCACACTTACCCGTTTCGGACAGTTCTGCGTTTACATTCCGATATTTGCGCTCTTCTTCCTGCTTAATAACAGCAAGATATTCGCGCAGATGCGTCAGGAAGCGGCATCGGTTCCCGGCTTTAAGGGCTTCATTTCCTGCTGGTGGAAAAATGCCGTCTGCATGGCGGGCGGAGTGATCCTGATAATACTCATAGAATACATCCCCTTCTTCATGGGAATAGGGCCGGGCGCCGACCTTCTCTTTGGCTCGACCTTTGGCGGACCCTTCATGTCGCTTATGATAGTGTTCGTGCCGCAGGTGCTCGTGTTCAGCGTGCTTTGCACATATATTTACCGCAGAACGGGCAGCGTGTATACGGGCGCTTTCACCGTTGCAACACTTGCCTGCTGGATAGTTACCGGCGGCTCTGCGATGCTATAAGCATACAATGCCATATTAATTGATCCCGGACTGCGTATATGCGCGGTCCGGTCTTTTATTGGCGCGGGATCGTGAAAATATGCCGCGGCACATTGAGAAAGAAGGAACGCGGGGCTATAATGATAAAGAAAGCTATGCGCTATGCGCGAAGAATGAAAGGATGGCGGGACATGCTTAATATCGCAACGGTGGGCAGCAGCTCGATAATGAATGTAATACAGGAGGCTATAAGCCTCACTGAGGGCATGGAGTGCCGTGTGGTATATTCGCGGGATGCGAGGCGCGCACGGGAATTTGCTTCGTCCGTGGGCGTAGAGGAAGGCTGCGCGGATTATCCGGCCATGCTTAAGCGCGGGGATATAGACATAGTGTATATCGCCTCTCCGAACAGGCTGCATTTTTCTCAAGCTCTTGAGGCGCTTGAAAACGGAAAGCATGTTATTTGCGAAAAGCCCGTGGTAGTCACAGCGAGCGAAGCGGAGCGCCTCTTCGACGCGGCGCGGAAAAACGGAGTCTTTCTTTTTGAGGCGATAACTACCGTTTATATGCCTGATTACATAGCCTGCCGCGAGCTTTTGCCGCAGCTTGGAAAAATACGCGAAGCAAGGATATGCTATGCGCAGTATTCCTCAAGGTATGACGCATATCTTCGCGGTGAAAATCCCAACGCCTTTAATCCGGCCATGCAGGGCGGCGCGCTCAACGATATGGGCATATACTGCATCCACACCGCGCTCGGGCTCTTTGGCAGTCCCAAGGGCATTTGCTATAAAGCCGAGCGCGATGAAAACGGACTTGACCTTTCGGGCGAACTAAAGCTAGATTATTCTGATTTTGTTTGCGGCATAACGGTCTCTAAAACGGCCGACCTTGGCAGCGGCTGCCATATCGAGGGCGAAAACGGACGGATAATAGAGGAGGGGCCGCTAAACGACTTTGCCTCCTGCCGCGCCGAGATAAACGGGAAGAGCTTTATAATAGACGAAAAACATGCCGAAAACCGCATGGTATACGAGCTGGCTCGTTTTCGCGATGCGATCCTGCGGCATGAGACTGGATTTTTTGAAAAGACGGCTAAGCAAAGCATAGAGGCAAGCTCGATCTTAGAGCTGGCGCATCGGGCTTGAGCGTTATCCGTATTTCACAATATATACAAATAATTTTCTCATTTTTCCTGTTTCTCTTGCGGCGTTCATGTGCTAATATAGCATAACATAGAAAATGGCGCCGCCTGATCTGCGCGGGAAAGGAGAAATATTATGATGTATGCATTGTTTATCGCTTCGCTGCTGATATTCTTTTATTTCCTTTTCCATGCCTTCCCCATGTATTTTATGCTCCGCAGGCTCGTGGCCGATTTTCGAACCACCTTTGAGGCTGTGGTCGCGGATGTTACGCCCGTAAAGCAGGACGGGATGACCCTCTATACGGTGTCGTTCGAATACAGGGATGATAAGAGCATAGCGAGAAAGGCGCGCTCGTGCATATTTTATAGAGATATGCCGAAGCTGAGAACAGGAGAAACCAGCACCATCATAGTGAACGAGGACGGCGACCTTGCGGTAGGCAAGGCCGACATAAGCGGCATGGCAAAAGAATGCATCGTGTTCTGGGTCGGTATCGTTCTCGCCTTTGTTGCAGTCGTAATAACCTATCTAAAAGTCATCTTATAAATATATATTCAATATTTATGTAAAAACAGACAAAAAACGCTGTTGTTTTTTGCTGTCTTTATTGAAAAAGATAATAGAGTATGTTAATATTTTCATATATTCATCGGTCTTAATAATT
>CAYPAH010000187.1:0-3688 GCA_964408655.1 uncultured Oscillospiraceae bacterium
TACGACCTTTTCAGTTCAACAGTTTCTGAACCTTGTCATGCAGGCTATAAAATCGCAAAGCGGCAGCGAAGTCGCTGTTGTGCCAAGCCTGAGCCGTCCTGATTATTACGGACACCTTCACGACACGCAACTTGTGCGCTCAAAGCTCTATGAAGGCGATGTAAGCGGACCCATACTCGAATCTGCCTTGCTTCGCAACTTCGACGTCAATATCTATACAATGACTGGCGCACAGCTCCTTGCCCTTGTTGACAACAACAAAACAAATAACATTTGTCTCGGTATGACCTTAGAGCTCAGCTATGACAAAGAAAAAGATTTGTATTTCACTACCGGCGCATATTTGCCAGACGGCGAAAGGCTCGACCCTAATGCGGAATACAGAGTATGCACCTCAAGCAACATCAATATCGCGGAAGGCGGATATATGCACATGGAGCTGTTGGAGCAAACGCTTGCCGAAGCCCTGATCGATTATTGTTCATCGCAGGAGTCGATCTCACCTGTTGACCTTCCCGAAGCTAAATACATAAAATAGGAGAAAAAACATGAAACGAAGCCTAACGGCGCTGATCCTCTGTCTCGCAATACTTCTAAGCATGGGCGGATGCGCTCAAAAAGCCAAAGAAGGCAGCAAGCTCAATTTTGAAGCTCTCAGCTTCACCGACTACATGGTTTTTGACGCACCGGTCAAATCCCTTCGGAGCATGGCCGCTTCCCTTGACGGGAAAAGCCTTTATACCGGACACATCCTTTTAACGGCCAACGGCGTTCGCAAGATCGACATTGCCTCGGGCGAAGAACAATGGATATTCCATGACGGCAGCAAAGGCGACTATCCGGAATATGACAAGGGACTCGCCGTTGACGACCGCGGATATGTCTACACTACGATCACATATAACGGCAAAGCATATATCACTCTGGCCGTTATAAACGACAGCGACGGCAGCACTGTTTCCGAAACTCAAGTGGATCTCGGCATTCAGGACAGCGGCGCGAACGGCATCGCGATCTATAAAAACGGCGAAAAGTATTATGCTTATTTCATCAGCAACTACGGCGCAAACCGGATATATTGCTATGATGTTACCGATCCCGCCGCGCCCGTTATCAACACGGATTTCGGCGTGGATGGAATCGTAAATCTGCCCGCGAAGACAGGCTTTGCGGAAGCCGACGCGAACTATATAGCGATCGCTCCGGACGGAAGCCTTTATGTGACCATTAAGCTTGCTCAGGGCGCAAAGGCTGACGCCATAGCCAAATTCAGCAATGACGGCGCAAAATTCGAAAAGATCATCGACTGCGACGAAGCCTACGGCATTTCCATCTCCGGCGATTATCTTATCGTATCTACCTATCAGGCGGAAAGCTCGGTTGTGAATATATACGGCCTTTCCGATCATAAGCTCATAGCGACCGTGGGCGCGGACGTTGCGGATCACGACCATTACTCTCAAGCCATACTTATAGGAAACAGGCTTTATGTAGCGGATCAAAGCTATCAGGTCGGTGTGATGGAAGAGGATATGGGCTCACGCATCCTCGTTTCAAACGAAATTCCCGAGAAATAAACGTAGCCGCGCGGCTCTGACTTAAACTGATATTTATATCAAAAACAAAGCAGGCTTCGACGGGGGCTTGCTTTGTTGTATACAAAAACATCATATTGTGCATTTATTCATTATATCCGTTCCAGCGCCTAGCGTGGTGGATAGCGGCGTCCGCTCTTGCGCGGCACCTTACCGGCCTTGCAAAAAGCACACCACGCGCCGGGGCAGTAATCGCCCTTGCCTGCAAACGCAAGCGCGGCGACTATTTCGAGCTTACGCAGTAATGGAACGGTATCGACGAGGAGCGATATACGCTGTGGATGTTTTCCGCAGCGTTTTTTCTGTGCGCCAAAAAGTGAGTAACTCTGCTTGTAGCAAAGGCGAAAGTAAGATATACTATATTAAAAGAGCTTTTGATAATGATAGTGAAATATTACGCACAAGGAGGGAATACGTTCATGAAAAAACGCAGGATTCTGGCAATCTGTATAGCGGCGTTGCTTCTGGCGCCCTGCACGCCCGCTCTGGGAAGATCCGAAGAGCAAGAAATCATTCTGATAGACCTTGGCAATAAGAGCATTAATAAGGCAATAGCCAATGCGCTGCATGTAAACACGACCGACCCCGCAATGCTCAATACCGAGCTTAACACTCTGCTTAATACCGCAGCGAGCATGGGTATCTCCTTGTCCCAAGAAGATGTAGACCTTATTCGCCAGACGCAAGGGCTTCTCTCGGAAATGGACGCCAATCAAGCCGGAGAAAGCGGCATGATTGCCCAGATCCATCTTGCACGTTATGCTCATACGCCCGAACAAAACCCTATAGCCGGCGTTGATTCAGCAGAGGCGTCAAAGAAGCCGAAAACATATCCGTCGAAATGGATCCCGTCGTACACACCGCTGAGGGATGAGTTAGCATCGGAGCATTTTGACGAGCTAAACGCTTTACCTGGTAATTCCGGGAATGCTACTAATTTTCCGGGTGCTGCTAATGTAGTTATCTAGCTGGGTAAAACGTATGCCGGCAAGGAGTTTGGCGTACATTATATTTATTACGATGGCAAGGCCAAACTAGGTGAGGCCGGCAAGGCCCTCGAAACTGCAAAAGCCGACCGCAACGGGAAAATATACGTTAACATAGATCATCATAACGGTGAAGATTTTTGGCTGTTCCCAAAGAGCAAAGAATAATCGAGCGGAGACGATGTATCGCAATCGGATCCTGCATCCCTCTCCCGCTTCATTGCTAGGCCCCGGCTCGCACTCGATGACTTTTTTTATGGCGTAGGACGCATCCGGGATAAGACCATCAGCCAAGCCAGTGCGGATGACCTGCTGGTGAATAGCAACGAAATAAACAACGCTACAGGATACTTTACCATACCCGAGTAACAAGTAACACATAGCTTTTTAACGGCCTTGCAGGAGAATATCCCGCAAGGCTTTCTTTTATTCATAATCTTCAGGCAAATCGCAGACGCGATCTTCGAAGGCAGAGCGCGCGAGCTGTATCCTGAGAATAAAGAAGAAGATTCCATCACCTTTGCCAAAGAGATCAAAAAGAACGGAGAAAAAGAAGATGAGTACCCTAGCACTTTTCTATGAACAGTTTCAATTTGCTCATCAGCCGTCTGACTGGTACCCAAAACGCAAAAAGTCCGGCCAGCAAAGCAGCCGAACGGTAACGAGCAGACAAAGTGGAATGTCCGAGAATCCTTATATTTAGGCATTTATACAACAAATCCCGCCTCGTAAGGAAGCGGGATTCATTGTATAAACTGTTGTTGATGATTTGGTACACCGTCAGGGGCTCGATTTCGGTCATCGGCTGGCCGTGCTTGCATTTCATGCCGCGCACGTCGCGCCTGACACGTAATCCCGGGGCGGGCAAACCGTCCACTGGACGCTTTGCTTTTCCGCCCTTCGAGCCCCTTTATTCGCTTACCAAACAAAAACAGCCATCCGTTGGATGACTGTTTTTCCTTGGTACACCGTCAGGGGCTCGAACCCTGGACACCCTGATTAAGAGTCAGGTGCTCTACCAACTGAGCTAACGGTGCATGGCGCTTTAGGATTTGGAGCGGGAGACGGGGCTCGAACCCGCCACCTCCGCCTTGGCAAGGCGGCGCT
>CAYPAH010000188.1:0-3682 GCA_964408655.1 uncultured Oscillospiraceae bacterium
CACATTCTGCGCGCCAACATGTATGTTTGTTCCCCCGGTGAGACTGAGCACCTTGCAAAGATCTACGAAGGGAGGGCAAACCACCACATCGCAATCCGCATCCTTGACCAGCGGTATAAGAGCTTCGATAAGCTCGGCTGCCTGCGAGCGGGTCTTGTTCATCTTCCAGTTTCCGGCAATGATAGCTTTTCTCATATTCAATATCTCCCTAAAATAATTTCAATATTTTCTTAAAATCAGAAGCGCGCCGGCGGATAATAGCCGCCGGTGCGCATTCGTTTTATGTTTATTTATCGTTGAGCGCAGCCACGCCCGGAAGCACCTTGCCCTCGAGGAACTCGAGGCTTGCGCCGCCGCCGGTGGAAATATGGCTCATCTTTGAGGCATAGCCAAGCTTTTTGACCGCGGAAGCGGAATCGCCGCCGCCAATGATGGTGGTTCCGTCGCACTCGGCGCAGGCTTCGGCCACAGCCGCGGTGCCCTTTGCGAAATTCGGGAACTCAAACACGCCCATAGGTCCGTTCCAGATAACGGTCTTTGCCTTTTTTATCTCCTCGGCAAATATCTCGCGGGTCTTCTCGCCAATATCAAGACCCATCCAGCCATCGGGTATGGCGTCGGAAGAGACGGTCTTATATTCCGCGTCAGCCGCAAACTCCTTTGCTATAACGGTATCAACGGGCAAAAGCAGCTTTACGCCGCGCGTCTTAGCATCCGCCATCAGTTCTTTTGCAAGGTCGATGCTCTCAGCGTCAAGCAGCGAGGTGCCTATGCCGTAGCCCTGCGCCTTAAAGAATGTGTATGCCATGCCGCCGCCGATAATGAGACTGTCGCACTTGGAAAGCAGGTTTTTGATAACGCCGATCTTGTCAGATACCTTGGCGCCGCCAAGTATAGCAACAAAGGGACGCTCGGGATTTTCAAGCGCGTTGCCCATGAAGCCAAGCTCTTTGCCGATCAAAAAGCCTGCGACCGCGGGCAGATAAGCAGCCACGCCGGCAGTAGAGGCATGTGCTCTGTGCACGGTGCCGAAAGCATCGGAAACATAAAGCTCCGCAAGCGAAGCAAGCTCTTTTGCAAAGCCAGCGTCATTCTTTTCTTCTTCGGGGTGGAAGCGGAGATTTTCAAGAAGCAGTATCTCGCCGTCTTTAAGCGCCATGGCCTTATCTTCAGCGTCCTTGCCAATGCAGTCCTCGGCAAAACCGATCTTAACCCCCGGCAGCAGCTCTTTGAGCCTTTCGGCAACGGGAGCAAGTGAAAACTCCATTTTGCGTTCTCCCTTGGGGCGTCCGAGATGCGAGCAGAGAATGATGCGCGCATTATTATCAAGCAGATACTTGATAGTGGGCATAGCGGCCGTTATTCGCTTATCGTCGGCCACCTTGCCGTTTTCCAGAGGCACGTTGAAGTCCACGCGCACCAATACGCGCTTTCCCTTTACATCGACATCCTGTACGGTCTTCTTTGCCATAATTTATGTCCTCCTAAAAAAATATCAAATGAAGACGGCCCTACCCGCCCTATTATCTTTACTTATTATAACACGAAGCAGAAGCGGCGTTCCATCACATATTTGAATACCGGTATATTTTGTTATAATTATTGTTGGTAGTTCGGGCTTGTTTTTGCTTGTTTCCGCAAAGAAAGAATGCTATATTGTTATTATGAGAAGAATTTGTGTTTTGCTGATATGCGGAATGATCTTCTTCGCCGGATGTCAAAAGCCCAGCGATGACGGCGAGGTTATGGATATTTCCATTTCCGAGCTTTCGGCTTCATCCAGCGATGGCAGCGCGGCTTACTCCGGCCTTTCTCCCGCCTCTTCACAGACCAGCTTCGCGGTCGTTCAAACCGCAGCCTACGCCTATGAAGAAAACGGAGCCGTAATGCTCTATGGCGCCGTTGAATATGAAAATACTGGCAACATTCCTATGTGTTTATCCGAGCTGAGTTTTTCCTTCACAGGAACGCAAAACGCCGTTCACGACTTTTTGCCCACTCTCGCCTCTTATGATATTCTTGCCCCCGGAGAGCGCAGCTATGCCGCGGCATGGTTCCCGGGCGAGGGCTTCACGGCAGGCGAGGATGTAGAGCTTCGCGTGAAGCTCGGCGCGGCGCCCGCAAGCTCACCCGCTATCGGCCTTACCGTGGACGATGTGTTTTTTGCGGATAACTATCCCGCCTTCACTACCATGAGCGGCACCCTTCGAAACGATTCCGGCTCATCATGCTCGCTCAACATGGTATATGCGGGATTATATGATGAAAACGATGAATTCCTCGGCGTTTGGTATTTTCCGCAAAACGCGCAGCTTGACAGCGGGGATTCGGTTCGTTTCACCACGCATCTCAGATCCTTTCCTTTGAATGATCTTGCCGAAAGAGGCATACATTGTAGCTGTCGCGCTTTCGGTTTTAATTGATGCTGTGCAACAAGGAGGAATAATTATGAAAAAAGTCGGTATTCTGACAAGCGGGGGAGATACGCCGGGCATGAATGCTGCTGTAAGAGCAGCCGTTCGCATAGGACTGAGCTATAATTACACTATGCTTGGCGTTTATCACGGTTACGAAGGCCTTATGGCCGGAAAAGTGACTCCATTGACCTCAGCGGATGTGCACGGCATCGCCCAAAGAGGCGGCACCATACTGCGCACAGCCCGCAGTGAGATTTTCCGTACGCCGGAGGGCTATAACCGCGCGCTGGACATCATTCACGCCTACGAGATGGACGCCTTGATCGTTATAGGCGGCGACGGCAGTTTTCACGGCGCGCAGATGCTCAGCGATCTGGGCGTGAACGTAATAGGCATTCCCGGCACAATAGACAACGACATGGGCTACACCGATTTCACCATCGGCTTTGACACCGCCGTAAACAACGTTATGGGTGAAATGGAAAAAATACTCGACACCATGCGTTCGCATGACCGCGTAGGCGTTATCGAGGTGATGGGCCGCAACTGCGGCGATATCGCGCTTTGGTCGGCGCTGACAGGCCCCGCCGACATCGTGCTCACTCCCGAAGTTCCCATAGACTGGGAGGACGCCACCAAGCTTTTGGTGCAGCGCAAGCTAAAAGGACACACGGTAAGCATGGTGGTCATGGCGGAAGGCGCCGGAAGCGCCGCCGATTTTGCCAAGTATGTTGAAGAACACAGCGATGTTGAGATCCGCCCCGTGGTTCTGGGCTATATTCAGCGCGGCGGCGCCCCCTCTGCTTCAGACCGCATACTCGCCACCCGCTTTGGCGCGCACGCTGTGGATCTTATAGCTTCGGGAGCAAGAAACCGGGCTATAGGCATTCGCAATAATCAGATCATAGACGTTGATATAAACGAGGCGATAACCATTCAGGAGCCGCGCGATCTTTCGCTCTTTGATCTGCACAAAAAGGTCAACCCCCGATAAAAAACCTAAAGCAAAAATCAAGTAAAAGAGCCGGCCGCATACGAACGGCCGGCTCTTGTTTTTTTTGGAATAAAACCATTTATATCAGGACTGCACAAGAAAGGCTTGGATAAAAGCGTCAAGCTCGCCGTCCATAACAGCTTGAATATTTCCGTTTTCTACACCGGTGCGATGATCCTTGACCAGAGTATAAGGCTGAAAAACATATGAGCGTATCTGGCTTCCCCACTCTATCTTTTTCATTTCACCCTTGATCTCAGCCATTTGCTCG
>CAYPAH010000189.1:0-3665 GCA_964408655.1 uncultured Oscillospiraceae bacterium
CACGCGAACATCCGTCTTTTCATGGATGGCCTTGCAAACAAGATACATGCCTATGCTCGCTCTTATGGTGGTTATATCATATGTGCCAAGAATGCTCACGACGGTTTCAAGCGCTTCTAAAACATCCTTCTCGCTTATTATTACCTCGGTATGCTCGCTGTGGATATAATCCGCCACCTCGCGCGCATATTTTAGATCTATAGCGTCTATATCCATGCCTATAGCAAAGCTTCGTATAGGCTTTTTCAGAAGCTTTGCGGAAATGGCGCACACCAGACTGCTATCGAGCCCTCCGCTTAAAAGAAATCCGAGCGGCGCGTCCGCATCCAGTCTTTTTTCAACTCCCGCCACAAGCCTTTCGCGAATGCCCGCGCATATCTCATCCAGATCTCCGCCGACATATTTATCAACATATGTCATGTTGCGAAACGGTATGAAACGGCCGTCCACATAATAATGTCCCGGAGGAAATGGTATTACGTTCTCGCATAAGTCTATAAGGTTTTTCGCTTCGCTGGCGAAAACTATGCTTCCATCGGAAAGATAGCCGTAAAAAAGCGGGCGAATGCCGATGGGATCGCGCACGGCAATAAGCGAATCCTTTTTTGCATCGTAGATGAGCAGCGCGAACTCCGCGTCGAGCATAGAGAACATATCAGTTCCGTACTCATGGTACAGGGGCAGGATAAGCTCGCAGTCCGACTCGCTTTTAAAGCTGTATTTTTCAGAAAGCTCTTCCTTGAGCGCTCTAAAACCGTAAAGCTCCCCGTTACAGACCGCCATGTCGCCATCCAGCAAGAAGGGCTGCATACCCTCGGGATGCAAGCCCATGATGGCAAGCCTGTGAAAGCAGAGATAGCCCGAGGGCGTTTCCGCTATGCGGCTCATGTCAGGCCCGCGCGACTCTGTGCGCGCAAAACATTCCTTCAGCTTCTCAAAAGAGACGGCCTTGCTGCTTAAACCCATGATAGAACACATAAAAATAGCACCTCCAAATAAAAATTCGCAGCTCATTCATCCAAACTATTAGGACGAATAGCTGCAAATCCGCGGTGCCACCTAATTTACTGCCGAAGCAGTCACCTTAAGCTCTAACAAGCTCGTGCGGCTTAACGCGCCGTTTCTTCGTCTCCCTTACTCGACCCGCATAAAGCGGACTTTGGGTTCGATGCTCCCGAGTGTTCTTCACGCAAGCTCTTGTGCGGGATTTCCAGCGCCCCCGCTCTCTGTTACCGATCACTTTGCCTTACTTTTCTCGATCAACACATGTAGATCTTATTTGATTGACGGTATCTTAGCACCATGACGTCTTAAGGTCAACGGAAAAAACACAGTCTTTTTTGCCAAAAAAATTTCAGTGCTTTCTTCCTTTTGAATTTTTTCATTATTTTTTTAAAAAATAACTATTATATTGCAATAATTCTTGCAACGCCATAATTGGCGCTTATTCTCCCATATGCAAGGCTAATATTGAAAGGAGCCCCTTCAGGCTCCTTTCATGTTATATCGTTTTGCTTCGCGTGGCAAAGCTTTAGAACATATCAAGGACTATCTTTATCACCAGCAGTATTATCACCACCGCCATAACAGGGCGAATGAACTTGGCTCCGTTCTTTATGGCAAGCGCCGAGCCGAGATAGTTTCCGCACACGGCGCATATCGCGGCAGGTATGCCCACTGTGAACATCACCTTTCCGCCCGCAATATATGCGACCAGCGCGCCGACGTTTGAAGCAAGGTTCACTACTCTCGCATTGCCCGACGCCGAAAGCAGATCGTAACGCAAAAGCGAAACGAAGAGCAGCATATAAAAGGTTCCCGCACCGGGGCCAAAAAAGCCGTCGTATGCGCCGACTATCAGTCCCACGAGAGATGAAAGCGAATATTCCGAAGCCTTGGGCAGAGGCTCAGCCGCCGCTTTTTCGCTGCCAAAGTTTTTATTCAGCATTAAAAACGCAGCCGCTATAGGCAGCAATATCATAAGTATTATTTGCAGATATTTCTCGCTCAAGAGCATTGCGAGCCTCGCCCCGCAATTTGAGCCGATAAGCGCGCCCACTGCCGCAAACAACGCGCTTTTCAGCCTGACATTGCCCGAGCGGTAATATTTAACGGCGCTGATAGTCGTGCCTATGCTCATCGCAAATTTATTCGTGCCGTATGCGATATGCACCGGCAATCCCGCGAAAAGGTAAGCCGGAATAGAGATTATCCCCCCGCCCCCCGCGATGGAATCCGCAAAGCCCGCTAAAAACACCAGCGGACACACTATTGCAAGCTGTAGCCAGATAGACGACATAGCCACTCTCCTTTTGCGCTTATTGTCCGGCAACGCTGTTATTTGCCGCCGATATGCCTGTCAATAAGCCGTTATATTCCAACAAATTATAACAGAGAGCAGTTTTTTTTCAAGTATATATGCGAATTTATCTCCTGTAGCGTTTCTAAAGACGAAAAGACGCACTTTAGCCCCGCCAAACTATATGTTTATATATTTAATATATTGGACGTTACTCTTTATCGATGCTACGATTATCTCAGATCGACACATCTAAAGGTACCGATTAGGTTTCACATCTACATGAAATGTCAGCCGTCTCATTAGCGGCAAATAAGAAATGGAGGTATTCTAACATGTCATGTAAAGAAAATGGTTTTGCAACGCGGCAAATTCACTGTGGTCATCAGGATATTGCAAAGGTAGGCCCTCTCGCCACGCCGATATTCCAGACTTCCACCTTTGTTTTTGACAGCACGGCACAGGGCGCGGCACGCTTTGCGGGCGAGGAACAGGGCTATATTTATACCCGTCTCGGCAACCCCAACGGCAACGAAGTCGCGGCCAAGGTCGCCTGTCTCGAAGGCGGCGAAATGGGTCTGGTAATGGGCTCCGGCATGGGCGCCGTAAGCTCCTGCATGTGGACCTTCCTTAAGGCGGGCGATCATCTGCTGGCCGACTCCAATCTCTATGGCTGCACCTTTGCCTACTTCATGCACGGTCTTACCCGTTTCGGCGTTGAAGTCACCTTTATCGACTTCAGAGATCTTAACGAGGTGAAAAAGAATCTTCGAGACAACACGGCCGTCGTTTACTTTGAGAGCGAGACTAACCCAGACCTTAAGATCATAGATATCCCCGAGCTGGTCAAGATCGTTAAAGGCTTCAAGCCCGAGATCAAGATCGTTGTTGACAACACTTTCCCCACCCCCATGCTTATGCGTCCTATTTCCATGGGCGTTGATATCGTGCTCCATAGCGCCACCAAGTACCTCAACGGTCACGGCGACGTTATCGCGGGTATGCTCATCGGCTCCGCAGAGGATATGACCAACGTAAACATGGTCGGCATAAAGGATATGACCGGTTCGGTAATCGGCCCCTTCGAGGCATTCCTTATCAACCGCGGCTTGAAAACTCTCGATATCCGCGTAAAGAAGCACTGCGAGAGCGCCATGAAGATAGCCGAGTTCCTCGAAGCTCATCCCGCTGTAAAGACCGTTTTCTATCCCGGTCTTGCTTCGCATCCCCAGCATGAGCTTGCCAAAAAGCTGTTCGACGGCGGCTTTGGCGGCATGATAACCTTCGAGCTCGATTGCTCCAAGGAGCGCGCCGCTGAATTCGTCAACAATCTGGAGCTGTGCACTCTGGCTGTCAGCCTCGGCGA
>CAYPAH010000190.1:0-3649 GCA_964408655.1 uncultured Oscillospiraceae bacterium
ATCCTAACGAGTTCATCCAGACCGGTATTTCAGCCATCGACGGACTGAACACGCTGGTTCGCGGACAGAAGCTGCCGGTGTTCTCAGGCTCCGGTCTGCCCCACGCGAATCTCGCAGCGCAGATCGCGCGTCAGGCGCGTGTGCGCGGCACGAACGAGGGCTTCGCCGTGGTATTCGCCGCTGTGGGTATCACCTTTGAGGAAGCCGACTTCTTCATCAGCGATTTCCGCGCGACGGGCGCTATCGACCGTACCGTTACCTTCATCAATCTGGCTAACGACCCTGCTATCGAGCGTACCTCTACTCCGCGTATGGCGCTCACCGCGGCCGAGTATCTGGCCTATGATCTTGGTATGCATGTATTGGTCATCATCACCGATATAACCAACTATGCTGAGGCTCTTCGTGAGATCTCCGCAGCCCGTAAGGAAGTTCCGGGTCGCCGCGGCTACCCCGGATATCTTTACACCGACTTGGCTACGATGTATGAGCGCGCAGGCCGAATCAAGGATAACGCGGGTTCCATCACCATGATCCCGATCCTCTCGATGCCTGAAGACGACATCACCCACCCGATCCCCGACCTTACCGGCTACATAACCGAAGGCCAGATCATACTTTCCCGCGATCTGCACCGCCGCGGCCTCACCCCGCCTATCAACGTTCTGCCCTCTCTGTCCCGTTTGAAGGATAAGGGCATCGGAAAGGGAAAGACCCGCGAGGATCATGCCGACACCATGAACCAGCTCTTTGCCGCGTATTCCCGCGGTAAGGACGCAAAGGAACTGGCGGTCATCCTTGGCGACGCGGCGCTCTCCGACACGGATAAGCTTTACGCCAAGTTCTCAGACGCTTTCGAGAAGGAATATGTATCTCAGGGCTTCTACACCAACCGCAGCATAGAAGAAACTCTGGAGATCGGCTGGAAGCTTCTTTCCATCCTTCCCAGAAGCGAGCTCAAACGTATCAGAGACGAATACCTTGATAAGTATCTTCCTACAGCAAAGGAGGAGTAACTTATGGCAGCTCTCCAAGTAAAACCGACCCGCATGGAGCTTTCCAACATGAAGAAAAAGCGGAAAACTGCCGTGCGTGGTCACAAGCTCATGAAAGATAAGCGCGATGAAATGGTACGCCGCTTCATCATCTATGTGCGCCGCAACCGCGATTTGCGAGAGCAGGTAGAGAAAAAGCTGGCGGACGCCATGCAGAACTTTGTTCTTGCCCGCGCCACGATGAGCAACGAAGCGGTGGAAGAAGCGCTGTGCTATCCTGCCCGCCCGGCCGACATAACGGTGGACATTCAGCATGTGCTTTCCATCAAAGTTCCTGAGCTCAAGCTCAAGGACAGCGGCGAGGATTTCGAATATCCTTACGGCTTTGCCACCACCAGCGCCGAGCTGGACAAAGCAGTCAAGACATTTGCAGAGCTGCTGCCGATGCTGATAGAACTTGCTGAGGTAGAAAAGATCTGCAACCGCCTGGCGGACGAAATAGAAAAGACCCGCCGCCGCGTAAACGCACTGGAATATGTTATGATCCCGCAGTTTGAAGAGGCTATCAGAACCATCAAGATGAAGCTTGATGAAAATGATCGTGGAAACACGACAAGGCTTATGAAGACAAAGGATATGATAGCAAACCGCCAGTAAGCGAAAAAAAGCCATCTATTAAAAACCGCAAGAGAAGGCTCCGTTTGATATACGGAGCTTTCTTTATTTTTAAAGGGCTATATGCTGATTTTTCGATATCCTCGCAATAGCAATGCGCCAAGCGCTATGCTATAATACAGCTATGCAAAAAAGCGAACGTATCATAAGCTGCATATCATCGGCATTGCTTGCGCTGTTTTTCGCCTGGTGGGCTTTCAGCTCGGACTCGACCTTGCTCGGTTTGGCGGCGGCGGCGCTGAGCTGCTTTCTATTCGCCCTTATAATGATAAGGACGATACCTAAGCTCTGCGATCTTTTTACGCAGAGAACAGAGCCATTTCCCGATTCCGCCTTTGGCGAACGAACTCTAAGGCGCGAAAACAGGCACCCTTGGCTAAAGATAGCGCTTTTTGCCATAATCGTCAGGCTTGCTCTTTACCTTATCGCCTATGCCGTGTTCACATGGGAAAACGGCTATAGCGGCAGTATATTCGATACCCTTCGCACGCTTTGGCTGCGCACGGATTCGCCAAGCTATCTGGGAATTGCGGAAAACTGGTATGTTGCGGAGGGAGACGCGAAATTCCATCTGGTCTTTTTCCCCTTATACCCGCTGATAATAAAGGCGCTGCATTTTATCGTGGGCGATTATTTCGTTTCGGCCATGCTTGTGAGCAATATTTTTGCCATCGCTTCCGCCATTGCCTGCTATGAGCTCACGGCGCTTGAAATGCCATTTACCGAGGCGAAAAGCAGCGTGAAATATATGCTTCTGCTTCCGGCGGCATTTTTCCTTGGCGCGCCTATGACGGAAAGCCTGTTTTTGTTCCTTTCCATCATCACGCTCTATTTTGCCCGTAAAAGGCATTTCCTGCCTGCCTGCATATTCGCTGCGCTGGCGGGCTTCGCAAGGCTTCCGGGCATACTTTTGGCCGTTCCCGTGGCTATAGAGATGGCGGCGGAGCTTTGCGAGCGCTATAGAGAGGATAATGGATTCAGGCGGGCGCTGCAAATGCGGATACTGTTTTTTTTGATAGTTCCTCTGGGGCTTGCGGCTTACTTGTATATCAACTACAGCGTCAGCGGACACCCTCTCACTTTTTTGCGCTATCAAAGCGAGCACTGGCAGCAGGGCATGGCTCCCTTCTTTTCGGCCTCGGCATATCAGGCGGAATATGCGCTCAGCGATCTGAGCCCCATGCGCACGCAGCTGTTCATCCCTAACCTTATCGCCTGCTTTGGCGCGCTGATCCTTATGCTCAGCTCCTGCCGTGAAATGAGGGCGAGCTACAGCCTGTATTTTCTGATATACTTTGCGGTGACTACGGGGGCGAGCTGGCTCTTGAGCGCCCCGCGTTATCTATGCGCGGCATATCCGCTGATGCTTGCCTGCACGCTTCGCGCGCGCGATCCCTCGGCTGATATTCTGCTCACGTCGCTGCTTTCGGCGCTCCTTATCGGGTATATGAGCATGTATGTTTTAGGCGGCTTTGTTTATTAAAGCTTGCGCCGCTGTGTATATGAGCATAAAAATATTATGAAGGAGAAATAAAATGGATATCAAGACCTTGCGTATGCAGGCAAAAACGCCTATGCAGGCTTTTTGCAAGATCTGCCCCGTCTGTGACGGAAAAGCCTGCGCCGGACAGGTCCCCGGCATGGGAGGCGCTATCACCGGAAGCTCTTTTAACGCCAATACCGAGGCTTTGCGCGCCGTTCGCATAAATCTGCGCGTGGTGCACGGCACGGACGACCCCTCAACAAGCTTTGATTTCCTCGGCAACAGCCTGAAAACGCCGATAATGGCAGCGCCGATGACGGGCGCGAAGTTCAACTGCGGCGAAGGTCTCGATGAATATTCTTTCGTTAAGGCCATAGTGCAGGGCGCGCAAAACGCGGGCAGCATAGGCTGGATAGGCGACACCGCCAATTATGATATGTTTGAGGCGGGTCTAAAGGCCGCAGGCGAGGTGGAAAAGTTCATCGCCATCATAAAG
>CAYPAH010000191.1:0-3519 GCA_964408655.1 uncultured Oscillospiraceae bacterium
GGTTCGCCATAAAAGCTGACACGTCCGTTGGTGGGTTCATAAACGCCCGTGATAACATTGAAGGCAGTGGTCTTTCCGGCGCCGTTAGGGCCGATAAGAGCGACTATTTCATGCTCGTTTACATCCAGCGATAAATCGTTTACGGCAACGACGCCGCCGAACTGCATGGTGATGTTTTCAAGGCGAAGCACATTCTTGTTTTCCATGTTATTCGCCCTCCTTTTTGCCGATTATGGGGCGTTTTCGTTTCAGCAGCCCCGTAACCCTGTCGATGGAAAATTCCCTCGTTCCCATGATGCCTCTGTTGTAGAAAAGCACCATTATCATAATGATTATGGAGAATACGACCTTGCGGAAGCCGGAACGCAGAAGGGGAACCTGGAAAGAGCCGATGAAGGTCTCGTTATCGAGGAAGCGCAGCCACCATTCGCTGCACGCAACGAAGAGGAAGGATGCAAGGCAGCTTCCGGTAACGGAGCCTATGCCGCCGATAACGACGATAAGCAGTATTTCGTAAGTCATTGCGGATTTGAAGGCGCTGGCCTGAACCGTGGTTTGATACATGGCGAGCAGCGCGCCGGAAATACCGGCAAATCCGGAGCTTATCACGAAGGCCATCTCTTTATGCTTAAAGAGATTGATGCCCATGGACTCCGCGGCGATCTCATCATCTCGTATGGCTTTGAAGGCGCGGCCATATGAGGAATTAATCAGCAACACGATCACCGCAATGCAAATACCCGCGACAATGACGGGGAAAAGCACCGAGTCAAAGGTCGGGAATTTGCGCAGAAGGTTGGAGCCATTGGTCAATGGGCCGATAACGTCCCACTGGAAGAAGGCGCGGATTATCTCGGCAAAGCCAAGCGTGGCGATAGCAAGATAATCGCTCTTTAAACGAAGCACGGGCAGGCCGATGAGGAAGGCGAAGAAGCCCGCAACAACGCCAGCGAGGACTATCGCAAAGAATACCGGAATAGCGAATTGGATCACGCCGCCGTCAAAATACTGATAAACGGCGTTGCGCGCTTCCGTGGGGATAGTGAATATCGCATAGGTATAAGCGCCGATAAGCATGAAGCCGGCCTGACCGAGGGAGAAAAGCCCAGTAAAGCCGTTCAGCAGGTTCATAGACACGGCGACCAGCGCATAGATCGCGCCCTTCTTCAAAACGACGAAGAGCATCGAGCTGCCGGGAAGTACGTTTTCAAGAACAAAGAGCAGCAGCAGGATGAACGCGATAAGGCCGAGCGATATGATGAGATTTTTCTTTTTATTCTTATCCATATTATCTCACCTATACTTTCTCGGAAGCCTTTTCACCGAAGAGGCCGGTGGGCTTCACAATGAGGATGATGATTAGCAGCGCAAAGGTAAATGCATCGCTGAAGGTCGTCCAGCCAAGACCCTTTATGATATTCTCGCAAATACCTATGATGAATGCGCCTATAACGGCGCCGGGGATGCTGCCTATGCCGCCGAAAACGGCCGCAACGAAAGCTTTAAGGCCGGGCATTGCGCCCGAGGTCGGTACGACCGCCGCATAATTGGAAAAATAAAGGAAAGAGGCTACAGCGGCAAGAAGTGAGCCGATGATAAAGGTGGCGCTGATGACCGAATTGATCTTGATTCCCATTAGCTGGCTGGTTTCAAAGTCCTTTGAGACCGCGCGCATAGCCATGCCGATCTTGGTCTTTTGAATAAAGAGAACGAGCGCGATGACAAGAACCAGCGTTAATACGGGAGTTACAACGGTAACTACCTTGGTCGTAGCCGTGCCGATCGAGATGGAATCGCTGATCCAGGGGATCGTCGGATACATTTTTGAAAGGCCGCCCGTTACATAAAGCGCTAAATTCTGAAGAAGATAGCTTACGCCGATAGCGCTTATCATAACCGACATACGGGGCGCAGTGCGCAAAGGCTTGTACGCCGCGCGTTCAATGACGAAGCCGAGCACCACAGTAAAAACTACGGTGAAGGGCAGCGCGATGTAAAGCGGCATTGCCGTGACAGCATAGATCATCACAAGGCCGGAGATCATAAACACATCGCCATGTGCAAAGTTTATTAGCCGCAATATGCCGTAGACCATCGTGTAACCTATGGCTATCAAGGCATATTGTCCGCCCACAGATATACCCGCAAGTATATAAGGCAGGTTTGCATTGAAAAAGTCCATATTTAGTTTACCTCCGAATATATGGAGAGTGTGGCATAGCCACATAAAAATAGCGACGGGAGGCAAGAGGCTCCCGCCGCCACAATATCAGATAAGTGATAAGTTGTTATTCAAAGCTGACGTCTATCAGGAAACGCCCTGGATGCGGACGAATTCCCAAGCGCCGGTTTCGGTGTTGGCGTGCTTGATGAAAGCAACGTCGCGAATGGCGTCGCCGTTGGTGGCGTCGAAAGCGATAGCGCCGGAAACTCCGTTATAAGTGGTGTTCCAGAGAGCCTCGTTGACCTTTGCGGCGTCGGTAGAGCCGGCGTTCTTGAGAGCCTCGAGGGCTACCAGATAAGCGTCGTTGCCCATTGCGGAAACAGCCGCCACGGTGTCGTCGCCGCCGTTGTTGGTCAGCATCTGGGGATTGGCATTGAGCCACTCTTTGAAGCCCTTAACGAAAGAGGAACCGGCTTCAGAGGTATCGCCCTCATCAAAGAAGGTGGTTACATAAACGTTGGTAGCGCCGCCCTTTGCCGCGTTCAGGATAACGTTGGAATCCCAGGTGTCGCCGGCGAGGATGGGCATGGACAGATTCTGAGAGTTGGCCTGATCGATAATCAGCGCGGCCGCTTCGGTGGAAACGGGAGCGAAGAATACGTTAGCGCCGCTGTTGTTGGCGGTGGTCAGGTAAGAGGTAAAGTCGCTGTTGCCCTCGGGGAAGGTCTCATAAACAACGGTGCCGCCCATGGCTTCGAAGGCCTCGTTGAAGTAGTTGCAAAGACCTACGGAGTAATCGTCGCCCAGCTTAGCAAGGCTGTAAGCGGTGGTTGCTCCGAATTCTTCCTTGGCGAAGTTCGCAAGAACGGTGCCCTGGAAGGGATCAAGGAAGCAAATGCGGAAATAATGGGTGTTGCCTTCGGTGACCTGCGGGTTGGTGCAGGTAACGCCGATGACGGGGATACCGGCCTTGGCGAAAACATCGCTAGCGGCGATGGAAACGCCGGAACCGTAAGAGCCGAGCACGACGGAGCAGCCGGCGGAAACCAGCGTAGCGGCGGCGGTGGGGCCCTTGTCATTAGAAGATTCGTTATCTACGATTACAAGCTCGACGGTGTAGGTCTTGCCACCGATCTCGACGGTGTTTACCTTGCTGTTGGCATACTGGATACCGAGGGTCTCCTGTTTGCCGCCTGCGCCGTTGTCGCCGGAAGCGGGCTCATAAACGCCGACTTTTACGACATCGCCGGCAGTGGATGCGCTCTGCGAGGCGCAGCCAGTAAACAGCATGGCGACCATGCACATTACCATAAGAATGGCGAAAGCTTTTTTCATGTGTCTGTATTCCTCCAAAT
>CAYPAH010000192.1:0-2921 GCA_964408655.1 uncultured Oscillospiraceae bacterium
TATCGTGGTAAGATAAAAGTTTTTGAAGATCAAGGTCTGTAAAAATCCGTCGTTTTCCGCTATGCCGAAGTTTGCCTGAGTGATGCGGGTCCATTTGGGGATAAGTATCGTGGTTTGTCCCTGTCCCTGAATCGCCCAAGTAAGAACTATCGCAAAGGCAGGAGCCAGCATATTGAGCGCTGTTCCGCCTATGGTTTGATCCGCTTTTAGATTTATTGAGGCGAATGCGAGCAGAAGCGAGAAGATGGCGCCGACGGCTCCCGCGATCAGAATGGCGAGGAGCATGGCAAGCTGAGGAGAGCTTTCGCCCATACCGCTTGCATCAAAATAGCGCAATGCAAGGCAGCTAAAGAGCGCTCCGACTATCATTATACCTTCCAAAGCTATGTTGATGATGCCGCTTCGCTCAGAGAACATTCCGCCCAATGCTACCAGCAAAAGAGGAACAGCAAAAATGATTGTGGCGCTTAAAATATCTGCAAGTATTTTCATTTTTTATCATCCTCCTCAGCAGATTCAACAGTCACGGCGCTTACGGCAGGATCGTCGTTCACATTGCCTATATCGGGATGTATCCATTTGCTTATCATTCCGCGCATCAGCAATGAGAAGGCTGAAAGATAAATGATGACGGCAATGATGATATCAATCATTTCTTTTGCAAATTCAGGCTGCATCGAATCCCCGCCGACCTGTATATATGAGATGAACAGCGCGCTGAATATCGTACCGATCGGGTTAGAGCTCGCAAGCAGAGCGACAGGAATGCCGTTGAAGCCCATGCCCAAAAGCGACTTTACGAGAGTAAACTGAGCTGTGCCGCTCAAATAGTAGATGCCGCCGCCAAGACCGGCAAGAGCACCGGATATTATCATTGAAAGCACGATGTTGCGCTTGGCGCTGATGCCCGCGTAAACGCTGGCGTTTTTATTATATCCACATGCTTTAAGCTCATATCCGAAGGTGGTCTTGCTTAAAATTATCCAAATCACTATCGCAACGATAATGGCAATAAAAATGCTGATGTTCATATAGTTTGAGCCAAGAAGCTCATCCAAACCAAGCTTTGGTATTATGCCGGAAGGATTGGCGCTGCCCAGACTTGCCGTGCGATCTTTATTTGTGGCGCCCCAGAAATTTGCAAGCATCATTGGCATGTTGTTCAAAGCCAGATTAACTGTGAAAAGTCCTATCCAGTTGAACATGATCGCCGTGATGACTTCGTTTACATTAAAATGCGCTTTGCAAAGCCCGGGAACAGAGCCCCAGATTGCTCCGCCGATCAGAGCCGCGAGAAGCCCCATATACCATGGAAGCTGAAACTGAATGACCGTGACAAGCGCGCAAAATGCGCCGATCGTGTATTGTCCGGAGGCTCCAATATTGAACAATCCGGTTTTAAAGGCAAATCCGACGGCAAGACCCGTCATTATAAGCGGAGCGGACTGATAGAGCACCTTGGCAAATTTTTCAGGGGAAGCAAAGCCCGTCGTCATCATCTTGCCAAAGCCATATAATGCAAATTTAGAATCGAAAATAAAGAGCATCAGCAGTCCGAACAAAAGTCCGAAAGCGATAGAGATCAATGATGCTAAAATGCTCGAAAAGCCAGGGCTGCTCAAAGTTTGTTTAAGCTTACTCATTATGCGGACACCTCGCTTTCGTTACGTTTTGCGCCGGCCATATAAAGGCCAAGCTCTTCAACGGTAGTAGTTTTCGGATCAAATTCTCCGACGATCTCACCCTCGTACATCACGAGAATACGGTCGCTTACGTTCATTACCTCGTCAAGCTCCAAAGAGACCAGCAATACAGCCTTACCGGAATCGCGCTCGGCAACGAGCTGTTTATGAATGTATTCTATAGCGCCTACGTCCAAGCCACGAGTAGGCTGCACCGCGACAAGAAGATCCGGCTCCTTATCTATTTCTCTTGCGATTATTGCCTTTTGCTGATTGCCGCCAGACATACTGCGCGCGGGAGTGACGGGGCCTTGTCCGCTTCTTATATCATATTGCCCGATAAGCTTTTCGGCGTATTTTCTGACTTCGTCTTTTTTAATAAAGCCATTATGCTGAAATTCCGGCTGCCAATAGCGCTGCAACACAAGATTTTCTTCAAGGCTGTAATCAAGAACCAGTCCATATTTATGACGATCCTCGGGAATATGGCTCATGCCAAGCTTTGATCGTTCACGAATCGGCATGGCGGTTATATCCTTGCCATGCATCTCGATATTTCCTGAGCTTATTTTTTCCAAGCCTGTCAAGCCCGCCACAAATTCGGTTTGTCCGTTTCCTTCTATTCCGGCCAGACAAACTATCTCGCCGGACCGAACCTTGAATGAAACATTACGAACAGCGTTCTTCTTATGGACTTTTGAAGCAATGGTGACCTTATTTACATCAAGAACGACGTCGCCCGGAGCAGAATCGCTTTTTTCAACGGTAAAGCTTATTTCACGGCCAACCATCATTTTTGAAAGCTCTTCTTTGCTGGTGTCCTTGATATCAACAGTGCCGATGCCTTTGCCTTTTCTAAGCACGGTGCAGCGATCAGCAACAGCCATTATCTCATTCAGTTTATGAGTAATGAAGAGAATGGACTTGCCTTCCTCTTTGAAATTACGCATAATCTGCATCAGTTCGTCGATCTCCTGCGGCGTTAATACCGCGGTAGGTTCGTCAAATATAAGTATTTCGTTATCACGATACAGCATTTTTAATATTTCTACACGCTGCTGCATACCAACGGATATATCCTCGATCAAAGCGTCAGGATCAACTCTCAGACCGTATTTTTCGCTTAATTCTACGACCTTTTGCCTTGCCTGCTGCTTCTGCAAAAAGCCTGCTTTATTAGGCTCAACACCTAAAATGATGTTATCGAGCACAGTGAAAACATCCACCAGCTTAAAATGC
>CAYPAH010000192.1:2936-3510 GCA_964408655.1 uncultured Oscillospiraceae bacterium
TTGATCTTAACGATTTGTCCGTTCTTTTTTATAACTCCCTTTTCCGGTTGATAAAGGCCGAATAAAACACTCATCAGGGTACTTTTACCGGCTCCGTTTTCGCCGAGAAGCGCATGTACCTCGCCTTGTTTCAGTTGAAGTGTGATATTGTCGTTTGCCTTTATCCCGGGGAATTCTTTTGTTATGTTCAACATCTCAATTATATATTCAGACATAGAAATTTCCCCTTTGTTTCAGCAATTAAGAAAGTAAATGTAAATATGAAAAACAAGAGAGAGCCGGGCTCCACGCCCGGCCCCCGTAAAGTGCTTTAGATGATCGTATGTTTGTTTAGTTCATGTAATCGACGGAGATCTCCACGGCGGGAGCGGCGTCGGTAACATTGGAAACAGCGACGTCACCGGACTTGACCTTCTCAAAGAGAGTGTTGTACTCGTCAATGGTGAAGGTGGAAAGTCTCCAGGAACCTTCGGCAGTGGGCAGACCTACGCAGTCGTCGGCGGCGCCGAGATTAGAGGTAGCTCCGGCAAGACCCTCGGGCCATGCGCCATTGTTGGCGTAAAGATCGGTAAGA
>CAYPAH010000193.1:0-3455 GCA_964408655.1 uncultured Oscillospiraceae bacterium
CGGCCATAACGGCGATCGCGGTATCCGCGACGGGGATGATGACCATGTTGGTGTCGAGGTTCTGCTCCTTGCCAAGGTAGGAGCCGTAGGTGATCATGCAGCCCATGCCAAGGGAGAGCGAGAAGAACATCTGGCCTGCCGCAGTCTTGAGAACACCAAAGAAGTTGCTGCCAAGAATGGAGAAATCAGGCACGAACATGAACTTGTAACCAGCGCCTGCGCCGGGCTGGCAAGCCACGTAAACGATAACGACCACGAGGATCGCCGCGAGAGCAGGCATTGCGACCTTGGAGAACTTCTCGATGCCGCCTTCGATACCGCCGGAAACGATGATGATGTTGATGACCATGAAGATCGCATAATAGATCATCATGGTGCCGGCGCTGGTGGTGAAGGAGCCGAAGAACTCTCCGCTGCCCATACCGCCGAAGTCGTTACCGCCGAACATCTGCATAATGAAGCCGATCATGTAACGAAGAACCATGCCGCCCAATACGCTGTAGAAAGAAAGGATGAAGAAGCCGGACGCTACGCCCATGTAGCCGACCCAAGTCCACTTCTTGCCTATAGCGGCATAGGTGCCGACAGCACCGCGGCCATATTTGCGGCCGAGTGCGAGTTCGCCCAACATGGTGGAGAATCCGACGATGACTACCAGGATAAGGTAAATCAGCAGGAACGCGCCGCCGCCGTTTTTACCCATTTTGTACGGGAAGCCCCAAATGTTGCCCAGGCCTACCGCGGAACCGACTGCAGCCATAAGGAATCCAAAGCTGGAACCCCACTGGCCTCTCTTGTTTTCCATGATAGAAAACCTCCTTATTTTTTTTTCTGCGTCATGGTAACTGAGATGGTACACACCGATATCAGATACACCATCACAGTTATATATACGATATTAACACAAAGCGTCACAACACGTCAACGGCCAGTTTTCATTTGCGACACATTTTAAGCTTAAATATAAGGAAAATGGGCGAATAATAGAATTCGTCCATTTATTGGAAACTTATATTTTTCTTTATATATTCTTTACACTTCTATGCTTCTTCGTTGATATAAACGCGGGGGATGCGCGGCGTTATAAGGCAGGTAAGCTCATAGTTTATCGTGCCGACTATTTGAGAAACGGCCTCGGTGCTCATGCCTGAGCCGCCCCATAAGCACACCTCGTCGTTCGTGTGGACTTCATCTTCATGGCCTGTAATATTTACCATGTGCATATCCATGCAGATGCGCCCCACCTGAGGATAGCGCCGTCCGTTTATAGTGTCGTAGCCCTGGTTAGAAAGACGGCGCGGATGTCCGTCGGCATAGCCGGCAAGAATTACGGCGGTGGAGATGCTTTCATCATTTTTATATGTTCTGCCGTAGCTTACCGAAGCGCCCGAGGGGAAGCGGCGTATCTGCGCCACGCGGGATTTAAGCGTCATTACCGGACGGAGAGGACCGTTTTCGCGCGGAAGGCTGTCAGGATACATGCCGTAGAGAACTATGCCCTCGCGAACCATGTCTATGCGCGTTTCGGGATGAGCCATGATGCAGGCGCTGTTGCTCGTATGGCAGCATTCGGGACGCAGGCCGCGTTCGCTGAGATAATCAAGCACAATATTATAGTTTTCAAGCTGCCACGCGGTGTATTCATCCTCTGCGGGGGTGTCGGCAACGGAAAAATGAGTGAACATACCTTTCACGATCAAGTTTGGCAGAGCGCATATCCTTGCGGCCGCCTCAGCAGCGGCCAGAGCGTTTTCGCGTCCCTGAGCCAAAAGCCCCACTCTCGACATGCCGGTGTCGAGTTTTATATGCACCTTCACCTTCACCGAGCGGGCAGCCGCCGCTTCGTTAAGCTCCAAGGCGTTCTCTTCGCTTATCACGGTCTGCATGATGTCGTTATCTGCAAGCAGGCGCGCAAAATCTGGAGGGGTATAACCAAGTATGAGAATAGGAACGGATATGCCGGACTCGCGCAGAGCGATGGCTTCGCTGAGACACGCGACTGCGAAAGCGTCCGCGCCGTGCTTTTCGAGAAAAGCTCCGCAGCGCAGCGCGCCGTGGCCGTAAGCATCCGCCTTTATAACGCACATGACCTTTTTGCCGGTGGCTTTAGCAAGCATAAAGTTGTGAAGCAGCGCCGACATATCGATCTCAGCCCATGTTCTGAGATTGGGAGGTAAAAATTTCATACTTGATTCCATAGAACCCTCTCTTTCTGCTGTTATATTTGCCTATAAACGACCCTTTGTTTCTAAAGGGCAATGTGCTCAAAAAGATATGAAATATCAAAATCTACAGACAAATATATCATATCTTAACGCGGTTGCCAAGACAAAAAAATGATGGTAAAATGATACATATACATTTCACAGCATCAAGAAAATTTTACACAGGGGGCGTTTTTATTATGGAAACAAATCTCACTAAGACCGAAAGCGCAAAGGCCGAAGAAAAGGCCGACGTGCAAAGCCTTCTCGAAAGGATAGACAAAAACGTAGCGAAGCAGACGAGGTATTCCCGGCTGCAATTTTTCTGCTCTGCCATCAGCGTTGTTATTCTGGTTGTGGCGCTTTTAGCCGTAGGTATGAAGCTCTTCCCGCTGATAGATCAGGTGAGCGGAACGCTTACCACGGTGAACACCACCATACAGGATATGAAGCTGGCTGAAATGACCAAGAGCGTTACCGATCTTGCGGCGGCGGGCAGCGAGGGCATATCAGACGCCTTAAAGCAGATCGACGCGGCAATGGGCGGCGTTGAAAAGGCGATAAAGGTAATAGAAGGGCTTGATATACAGGGCTTGAACGACGGCATAACGAAGCTGAACGAGGTTCTCGAGCCCATGGCGAAATTCTTCGGAAGAAGATAAAAGCATTATCTCAATAGAAACAGAAAGCGGGGAAAAACTCCCGCTTTCTGTTTTTTTTACCACATGCAAAGCTGCACGGGCGCGGGTATTTCACCGTTGCATATGCACTCGCTCAACACGCATATAAACTCGCGGTTGGTGGGGATATACGAAATGCCGTAGCCTTGAAAAAAGCGGCGCATCTTACCGGAATAGTCCTCCTCCCAGCCGCGGCGTATGGCAAAGCGGGTGTTGCGTTCCACCATTATCGGGGAAACATGATAGCGCTCGCACACGGCGGAATATAGCTGGGCGGATATGTTGTGGGTGCGGGATATGTCCTGAACGGCCAGATCCAGCATATATAAAATATAAGCATAGCCCTTGTACTTTGGCGATAAGCCGATAGCGCGAAGCATTTCAGCCGCATACCTTTTGGTCTCCATGAATATTCTCCTTTTTTAAATATGATGCTTGACCGGTACGCGAAAAAGTATGTCATAAGAGCATAAAAAAATAAAGTTATTCGACTTTATTCTGCATTTTTCTACATTTTTCAGGCTCAATCACAAATTTTGTGGGATAAAGGATTTCTGACATAAGTCTTCCT
>CAYPAH010000194.1:0-3437 GCA_964408655.1 uncultured Oscillospiraceae bacterium
GATCGGGTCGTCGATCTGGAAGGCGTCGAACTCGCCGCCGAGAAAGCCGCCGCGAACGGTGAAAGACCCGTTTATGTAATAGGAAGCGAAGTTCCCATTCCCGGTGGTGCGACCGAAAACGAGGACAGCCTGAGCGTGACCTCGCCCGCCGATATGAAAAACACTATCGAAGCCTTCAAAGCGGCATTTCATGAGATGAGTCTTGACGATGCCTTCTCACGCGTGATCGCAGTAGTAGTCCAGCCCGGCGTAGAGTTTGCCGACAATACCATCATCCGCTACGACGCGGAAAAGGCGAAGGCTCTAACGGCATATACGCGCTCCCTTCCGGATATAATACTCGAAGGACATTCCACCGATTATCAGCCGAAAAGCGCTCTTCTCGAAATGCGCAAAAGCGGTATTGCCATACTAAAGGTCGGTCCTGCGCTCACCTTCGCCTTCCGAGAGGCACTTTTTGCTCTGGAGGGCATGGAAAAAGCCCTTTATCCCTTCACCCCCGCAGGCGGATATTCCCATTTCTCGGGAGTACTTGAGCAAAAGCTGATGCTCGATGACAAATACTGGAAACGCTATTATCACGGCGGAGAGTCGGAGCAGGCCTTTGCGCGCAAATACAGCCTTTCCGACCGCTGCCGTTACTATCTTGAGGACGCCGATATCCAAGCCGCGATAGAACGGCTGGTATCTAATATCAACGCTAAACCGATACCCTTCGGTCTTCTAAGCCAGTTTTTCCCCGCCCAGAAAGAGGCCGTGCTTTCACTTGACGGCCCCCTTACGGCGCAGTGGCTTATTAAGGATCATATCAAGGATGTGATCCGCACCTATTATTAAGCTTTCTTCATGTGTTTTTTACTCCTTAAGCAAAAGGACGTCTGCGGGTTAAGACGTCCTTTTGCGTTTACAGACAAACTCCCGGCTGGTGCTCGCGAAGCTCCGGCAAAAGACGTCCAAGCTCCGTTTCGGAAAGCGCCGGTATGCGTACGCGCAGCTCGTCGTCACTCCTGTACTTTTCCGGGATATGATAGACATTCAAACGCCAGCGTGGCAGCTTAGGCATCAGCTTTGCCAGTTCACGCAGCGTTTCCGGTCTCATTCCGGGGCAGACGGTAGTTCTCCCCTCGCAGGAGAGCCCTGCTTCTATGGCGAGCTCCAGCGCGGCAACGGCCTTATCGTAGCCCTCATGCCCCGTTATCATAGGATACTGCGATGCAGTACCCTTTACATCCACGGCAAGGTAATCCAAAAGTCCTTGCTCGATAAGAGCTTTCACGACGGCGATATTTTGTCCGTTGGTATCAAGCTTTACCTCATATTCCATCCGTCGGACTTTGACGATGAAATCCCGAAGATCGCTTTGCAGCGTAGGTTCGCCCCCGCTTATCACCACTCCGTCCAGAAGTCCGGCTCTTTTCTGCAAAAACGTCATGACCTCGTCCTCGCCGATCAAAGGAGCGCTGCCCTCAAGCAGCGCCCTGTTGTGACAATAGAAGCAGTCAAGATTACATCCTGTTGTAAATATTACGCAGGCCAAATGCCCGGGATAATCTATCGTGCTGCTCTTTTGTATTCCGCCTATCTTCATTTCGCCTGCAATTCCTCGGGCTTGATAACATACTTTACACGCTGGCGATATTCCTCCTGTTTACCCTTATGATAGTTTTGCACAGGCCTTAAATAGCCTACCACGCGGCTCCATACCTCCGCATCCTGTCCGCACTCCGGACAGGTAAAGTGCTCGCCGGAGATATATCCGTGTTCCGGACAAACCGAGAATGTTGGCGTCAGCGACAGATACGGGAGCTTGTAGCGGCTAAATGCCTTTTGCAGCAGCTTTTTAGCTATTTCCTTGTCCTTTATCTGCTCGCCAAGATACAGATGCAGCACCGTTCCTCCGGTGTACTTGCACTGAAGCTCGTCCTGAAGGTCAAGCGTTTCAAATATATCGTCGGTAAAGCCGACCGGTAACTGCGATGAATTCGTATAATAGGGGGTATTCTCTCCGGCGGTGATGATATCCGGATAACGTTCCTTATCAAGGCTTGCCAAACGATAGCTCGTACCCTCCGCCGGAGTGGCCTCCAGATTGTAGAAATGTCCGGTCTCCTCCTGAATGCGCGTTATCACCTCGCGCATATAGTCCAGAGTTTTCTTCGCGAACTCCTGCCCCTCCTCCGTCGTCAGATCCTTGCCGAGGAAATTGAGACAAGCTTCGTTCATTCCCACCAGACCTATCGTGTTAAAATGATTGAACCAGTAGAAGCCGGTGCGATCCTTTATATTCTGCAGATAGTGTGCGGAATACGGGTACATTCCGTTGCGTGTCTGCTCCTCGATGGTCTTGCGCTTTATCTCCAGAGAATTCCGCGCGATATTCATCATCTGCCACAGGCGGCTTCTAAATTCGCTCTCACTCTTTGAAAGATAGGCTATGCGCGGCAAATTGACAGTTACAACTCCTACCGAGCCAGTCATTGGATTTGAACCGAACAGGCCGCCGCCGCGTTTGCGCAGCTCCTTGGTGTTAAGGCGAAGCCGGCAGCACATGGAAAGCGCATCCTCGGGCGAAAGATCGGAATTGACATAGTTGGAGAAATACGGGATGCCGTAGCGGCAGGTGACCTCCATTATCTTATCGACTACCGGGCTGTTCCAGTCGAACTCCTCTGTTACATTAATAGTGGGTATCGGGAAAGTGAACACTCGTCCCTTCCTGTCGCCCTCCATCATCACATCGCAGAAAGCCGTGTCTATCAGATTCATTTCCTTCTGGAAATCGCCATAGGTCTCCGGCATGAGCTTCCCGCCTATTATTACAGCCTGATCCTTCAAGGTACGCGGCACGACGATATCCAGCGTTAAATTCGAGAACGGGCATTGGAAGCCGACACGCGTAGGCACGTTAAGGTTAAAGATGAATTCCTGCATGGCCTGCTTGACCGTATCGTAATCCAAGTGATCGTATCTTACAAAAGGCGCGCAATATGTATCGAATGAAGACCAGGCCTGAGCTCCCGCCGTCTCTCCCTGCGTCGTGAACGTAGAATTCACGATCTGACCGAGGAATGAGCGCAGATGCTTGGCGGGCTTGGATTCTACCTTGCCAGGAACGCCGCCAAAGCCGTCCATTAAAAGCTGGCGCAGATCCCAGCCCGCGCAATACGGGCCGAAGAATCCAAGGTCATGAAGATGTATATCTCCTGACATATGGGCGTTTCTTATCTCCTCGGGATATATCTCATGCAGCCAGTATTGACGCGTGAATTTCTCGCGGATATAGTTGTTCATTCCATTTATTGATTTTTGCGCGTTGGCATTCTCCTTTATCTTCCAGTCCTGATCGTCGAGATATTTGGAGAACATATCTATCGTCGCGCCGATTGGTCTGCCCCCAGCCTTTGTACCAACCTGTAAGTTAGTAAAGACCGTTCATC
>CAYPAH010000195.1:0-3411 GCA_964408655.1 uncultured Oscillospiraceae bacterium
ACCTCAAAGCCGTTTTTGTTCGGCATGTTGAGATCCAATAGCAGCATATCTATTTCTTCTGCATGAGCCTCAAGCATAGAAAGCGCCTGCTCTCCGTCCTCAACTTCGAGCAGAATAAAATCCCCGCCAAATATTTTGTCGAGAATTTTACGGTTTGTGCGTTCATCTTCCGCAATCAGCAGCGTCTGTTTCACATATGCTACCCGTTTCCTATGCAGTCCGGCTTTTTCTACGCTCCCTTATTTAATCAGATCTACAAATTCATATGAAGGAAGCGGTTTTGAAAAGTAGTATCCCTGACCTATGCCACAGCCGATTTTTTTGAGATAATTGTAATCATCCTCTGTTTCAATCCCCTCGGCTATCACCTTCAAGCCCATGTCCTTGGCCAGGTCGACAATAAATTTGATTATGCTTTTATTGCCCTTTACAAACAAATTGTTATCAAGCAAACGCATGTCGAGCTTTATTTCATCGACCGAAACTTTGCTCAGCATGTTAAGAGAAGAGTAGCCAAGGCCAAAGTTATCTATGGCTATAACGAATCCTGCGTCGCGCAGCTTTTTAATAGCGTCTATCATAAGATGCGGGTTTTGCGTATACACGGTCTCGGTGATCTCAAGGTGCAGCATATCGGTATTAAGACCGTGCTTTTTTACTATACCGGTAAGCAGCTCCGGCAGATTCGGATTATAAATATCCACCCATGAAATATTCACCGAAACAGGCATGATCTTGATACCTCGATCGCGCCATATCTTTAAATCGGCACAGACAAGATCACATATTTCAGCATCCATCTTGGTTATGAATCCATTGCGCTCGAAAATCGGCAAATAGCTGCTGGGCGGCATAACTCCCTTTTCGGGATGGATCCATCTCACAAGCGCCTCGGCTTCTTTTATTTCGCCTGTCATAAGATCATATTTAGGTTGATAATAAGCGTGGAACTGTCCGCTTTCAAGCGCCGACTTCATCTCATAGGTTATCTGTTTTTCCTCCATCACCATGTGATGGAACTTTTCGTCATAGTAAACTATTGTCCCGTCCCGCTTTTCTCTGGCGGAATCCAAAGCCGTCATAGCCATTTCGCACATTTCGGATATCGTGCAGAAACTCTTATCCACTTTATATACGCCAAAGAAGGTAGATAACGTGAAGTCTAACGGATAATGAGAGAGACCCTCGTTGATAACATTTATCAGATCTTTTTCGTCGCCATCCTCATCTACCGGGCAAAGCATCAGCATTCGCTCGCGGTTGATACGCGCGGCTATCCCGCCCGTTCTTCTCAGCGCTTTTTGTATGAGCCGCGAAAGGAAAGCCATCATTTGATTGCCTTCTTCTATGCCAAACATTTCGCCGATAAGCGCAAAATGCTCTATCTCCATAGCTATGATGTAGAATGAGGGGTGTTCGTCGCTTTCAAGAAGCTTTCCTGCGCGGCTTATAAACGCATCCTCTGTGAAAAGTCCGGTAACAGCGTCTTTTTCCACCTTCGCAATAAAAGCTGCGGCCTCGCGCAGGCCGATCAGGTTATGGAGGCGATGCTTGATTATTTCCGGATTATAAGGCTTTGAAAGATAATCGGAAGCGCCCAGAGCCAAAGTGACCGGTTCCGACTCTCTGTCATCCTGCTGTGTAGTAACGATAACCGGAATCGAGCTCAATTTTTGATCCGCACGGATAGCGCGCAGCACCTCGTAACCATCCATCTCGGGCATAAGAAGATCTAAAAGCATTGCGGATATTTCATCCGCCTGCATTTTAAGTATCTTCATCGCCTCTCTGCCGTTTTCTGCTTCAATAATCTCATACTCATTGCAAAGCACGGCATTAAGAATTTTTCGGTTGATGCTGTTGTCATCCGCGATGATTATTTTTCGCATTCACTAATCCTCCAATGAAATCAGTTTGATCTTGCAATTATGGATATAAACGGTGATATCACCCGGCGCTAAGTCTTTTTTGAAAGGCCGCCGGAGAAGTTAAAAACAAATTACTTATTTATATATATGACACTTCAAACATTATACTTTATACTAAAGCATTTTTAGCGCTTATGCAACAATATTTTCATATGCGCGCCTATATAACAGTCCTTATTCCTCATCGAGCATACGCATGGTTTCCTTGAGTTTTTCAATATTCACAGGTTTCGTGAGATGCCCGTTCATCCCGTAGCTCTTTGCCTTTATATGATCTTCGGGGAAATTATTCGCGCTCATCTCGATTATCGGTATGCTCTTCGCCATAGGATGCTGCGTTTCTCTTATGGCGGCTGTAGCCTCGTAGCCATTCATAAGCGGCATCTGTATATCCATAAAGATCAAATCGAACTCTTCCGGGGCGCTCTCTTTAAATTTTGTCAGCGCCTCCGCCCCATCCTTCGCGAGCGTGACCTTCGCGCCCTGTTTTTCCAAAAGACGCATGATTATCATCTGATTGATAGCGTGATCCTCCGCGACGAGTATATGCTTCCCTTTAAGGTCATACTCGGCATGTGCGGCATTTTCCCGGCCTTCCTCTCCGGCATCCCCGCTTTTCGCGTCTCCGTCGATCTTTTCCGGAAGATCAACAATAAAGCTCGATCCTTTTCCAAGCTCGCTTTCTACCTTTACGGTTCCGCCGCGGGCTTCGACCATGCTCTTTACTATAGCGAGGCCAAGTCCGGTGCCATCCGCCATTTCTGCTCCGTTTTTGTTCCTTTCAAATGCCACGAAAATGGTTTCCAATTTATCGCTGGCAATACCTATTCCGTTGTCCTGCACTATTATGCGCAGATGTATCGTCTTGGGATCTATCGTGCGCATCTGAGAAATGCGCATTGTTATCGTGCCGCCCTCCGGCGTGTATTTATTTGCGTTGCTGAGAAGGTTAATGATTATCCTTCGGAAGCGAATTTCATCCTCGATTATCTTATTGAATATTTTTCTTTCCCAGACGATCTCAAAGTTTTGCTTTTTCTGGGCAAACAGTTGTCTGGTCATGGATTCTATGGTTTTTACCTGCTCTTGAAGGTCGATCTTTTCCTCGGCAAAGACCATCTTCCCGCTTTCTATTTTGCTCATATCGAGAATATCGTCAATGAGTGAAAGCAAATGCTTTGATGAACGCCTTATTATATCAAGCCCCTCTTTCACCTTGACTTCATCATCGGGTTCATCCTCCATCAAATCCACCATTCCGATTATTCCGTTCATCGGAGTGCGAATGTCGTGGCTCATGTTCGCGAGGAATATGCTCTTTGCGTGCGTGGCCTGCTGCGCATCCTCCAGAGCAACATAGAGCGCCTCTCGCTGTTTTTCCTGTTCGCGAACGATATCGGTCACGTCAACCACGGTTAAAAGCGCAGTTGACGTCTCGGCGTTATAATCCGCAAAGCGTATGCTCTTTATCCGCGGCGAGCCA
>CAYPAH010000196.1:0-3388 GCA_964408655.1 uncultured Oscillospiraceae bacterium
AATGACACGGCTGGCTGCCGTGCCTTAAACCTTAAATATTATTGTAGGAGGTAATTATGGCAGTACCAGTAATCATGCCGAGACAAGGGCAGTCCGTTGAAAGCTGCATCATCACCGCATGGCACAAGAAGGTCGGCGACGCCGTTGCCGAGGGCGATGCGCTTTTCACCTATGAAACGGACAAGGCCACCTTTGACGAGCCCGCGAAGGACGCGGGAACTCTGCTCGCCATCTTTTTTAACGAGGACGACGACGTACCCTGCCTTACCAACGTTGCCGTAATAGGCAATGCAGGCGAAAGCTTTGCCGAATTCGCGCCCGGCGGCGCCGCTCCCGCGCAGGCAGCCCCCGCCGCAGCAGCTCCCGCTGTGGAGCTTCCTGCTCCGGCGGCGGCTTCTCCCGCAGCGGTTTCCACCGCCGCAAGCGCGGCAGCGATTTCTCCTCGCGCGCGCATGACGGCCGACCGTCTTGGCATAGACGCCTCTCTCGCCTCGCCCACGGGGCCGAACGGCCGCGTTATCGAGCGCGATGTTATCGAGCTGAACAAGAACGGCGTACCCGCCGCGGCTCCCGCCGTCAGCGCCCCGGCAGCCCCCGCCGCAGCAAGCGCGGCTTTGGCGCAGGCAACGCCCGAATATGAGGATGTAAAGATCCCCAACATTCGCAAGGTCATTGCCAAATCCATGCACGCAAGCCTTAGCAGCATGGCGCAGCTCACGCATAATTCCTCATTTGACGCCACCCAGATAATGAACTTCCGCAAGGGCTTGAAGGCCGCCGCGGAAAAGAAGATCGAAGTGCCTAACATCACCCTTAACGACATAATGATATATGCCGTCTCCCGCGTGCTTCTCAAGCATCCCGATCTCAACGCGCATTATCTTGACGATCATATGCGCTATTTCAAACACGCCAACATCGGCATAGCCGTTGACACTCCGCGCGGACTTATGGTGCCCACGCTCTTCAATGCAGATCAAAAGAGCCTTCGCGAGATCGCGGAGGAAGCCCATGAGCTTGCGAAAGCCGCTCAGGAGGGCTCTATCGATCCCGATATCCTTCAGGGCGCTTCCTTCACCATCAGCAATCTCGGCACGCTCGGCGTTGAGCACTTTACGCCTGTTATCAATCCCCCGCAGACCGGCATACTCGGCGTTGACTGCATAATCGAACGTCCCAAGACCGTAAACGGAGAAATAACGCTTTATCCCGCGATGGGACTTTCCCTCACCTACGATCACCGCGCCCTTGACGGCGCTCCCGCATCCCGCTTCCTGATGGATCTGAGAGCCGCTTTGGAAAACTTCAACACGCTTCTTATAGGCTAAGCGCAAAAGCTGGCCGAACCCGCACTATGGGGGCTTTGTCCCCCTCGAAGCTCCCAAACTCTGCAAATTTTTACAGGAGGATTGTTTCATGGTTTATGATCTTATCGTTATCGGCGGCGGCCCCGGCGGTTATCTCGCGGCTGAGCGCGCGGGACACGCGGGGCTCAATGTGCTCTGCATCGAAAAGAACAATCTTGGCGGCGTATGCCTCAACGAAGGCTGCATCCCCACAAAAACGCTGCTTTACTCCGCAAAGATCTATGATTATGCGGGACACGGCGAAAAATACGGCGTGAGCGTAGAAGGCCGTTCTATCGACCACGCGAAAGTGGTCGCCCGCAAAAACAAGGTCGTCAAGACCCTTGTTGGCGGCGTTGGCGCAACGCTCAAAGCGAATCACGTCACCGTCGTTAAGGAAAACGCCGTGATAAGCGGACGCAGCGCCGAAGGCTACACCGTGAAGGCTGGCGAAGAGACCTACACCGGCGCGCGACTGATAATCGCCACGGGCTCATCTCCCGCCGTTCCTCCCATCCCGGGTCTTAAAGAAGGGCTTGCAAGCGGCTTTGTAATGACCAACCGCGAAACGCTCGACCTGCTTGAGATACCCAAAAAGCTGGTCGTTATCGGCGGCGGCGTTATAGGTCTTGAAATGGCGTCTTACTTCACCTCCGTCGGCACAGAGGTCACCATAATCGAAATGCTCGACCATATCGCAGGAGCAAACGACGCGGATCTGGTCGCTATCTTGCAGAAGAACTACGAAAAGAAGGGCATGAAGTTCCAGCTTTGCGCAAAAGTAACGGAAGTAAAGGCCGACGGCGTGTGCTATGAAAAGGACGGCAAGGCCGAATTTGCCCCCGCCGACAAGGTGCTTCTTTCTATCGGCCGCCGCGCCAACACCAAGGACATCGGCCTTGAGGCGATAAACGTTTTGACGGAGCGCGGAGCTATAGTCACCGACGAACATATGCGCACCAATCAGCCCGAGGTATATGCCGTTGGCGACGTGAATGGCAAGAGTATGCTCGCTCACACCGCTTACCGCGAGGCTGAGGTGGCCGTAAACGTTATCCTCGGCAAAAAAGATTACATGCGCTATAACGCGATACCCGGCGTTATCTACACCAATCCCGAGATCGGCAGCGTGGGCGAGACCGAAGCGAGCGCCAAGGAAAAGGGCATGAATGTTGCCGTAGTTAAGATCCCCATGCGCTTCTCCGGCCGCTATCTTGCCGAAAACGAGGGCGGCGACGGCATATGCAAGCTCGTTATCGACAAGGATAAGAACACCCTCATAGGCGCGCAGGCTCTGGCCAACTACGCAAGCGAGTTTATCGTAGCCGCCGTGACCTTCATCGAAAAACAGATGACCGTAGATCAGATCAAGGAGGTCGTCTTCCCGCATCCCACCGTTTGCGAGGCTTTGCGCGAAGCGATATTCCAATATTGAGGCTTCGCCTTTCGCGGCAAGCCTGATAAACAATAATCAAGCCTATTTTTGAGTTCACAAGGAGATAAATCACCATGACGAAATCACTATTCGTTTCCCCCGATGAAGTCCGCAAGCCTGGCAAGATCAGCTTTGACGACATCCCCGTCAACGTTTATCAAAAGAGCGTTAAGGACGAAAAGAACAACTTCAGCAAGGATGAGTTCATGCATATCTATCGCGATATGTGCTATATCCGCGAATTCGAGACCATGCTCAACCTTATCAAGACCACCAGCGAATATCAGGGAGTGGGCTATACGCATCCCGGCCCCGCTCACCTTGGCATAGGTCAGGAGGCCGCGTATGTCGGCGCCGCCTATGAGCTTAACCTCGATGACGTTACCTTCGGCTCTCACAGAAGCCACGGCGAGATACTTGCCCGCGGCCTTCGTTCGATTCAGATACTCAGCGATGAGAAGCTCATGGAGATAATGAAAAGCTTCTTCGGCGGCAAGACCTTCGCGGTAATAGCCGACGATAAAAAGTCTGTTAAAGAGCAGGCCATCGACTTCCTCTTCTACGGCATGATGTGCGAGACCTTTGCCCGCGAGAACGGCTTTAACAA
>CAYPAH010000197.1:0-2466 GCA_964408655.1 uncultured Oscillospiraceae bacterium
CGCGCGCAACTTCTGCAACAAGGTATATAACGCCACGCGCTTCCTAATGATGAACCTTGGCGAGCTTCAGGTAGGCGATATCGATATGGGCAGGCTTGACATTGCCGACAAGTGGATATTGCACCGCCTTAACGAAAACATTGGCGAGGTCACGAGAAATCTCGACCTGTTCGAGCTGAACATAGCCGCGCAGAAGATATACGACTTTATCTGGAACGAATTCTGCGACTGGTATATCGAAATGGCGAAGCCTAGGCTGAACGGCGAGGACGAAGCACAAAAGGCGAACGTCTGCGCGATACTTATGAAGGTATTGACAGAGAGCATGAAGCTTCTGCATCCCTTCATGCCCTTCATAACCGAAGAGCTTTATCAAAACCTGCCCGTTCACGGCGAGACGATAATGCGCTCCGAATGGCCGGTAGTCAAGGAAGAATATTCCTTCCCCAAGGAAGCCGCCGAAATGGAAAGCGTTATGGGGCTTATCCGCTCAGTGCGAAATCTGCGCGCCGAGATGAACGTGCCGCCTTCAAAGCATCCCAGAATGACGGTCGTTTCCCGCGAGAATCAAGAAGCGCTCGAAGCCGCCGCGGTATATGTGAAGAGCCTCACCGGAGCTTCCGATATAAAGCTGCAAAAAGATAAGAACGGGATACCCGAGGGCTCGGTAAGCGCCGTAAGTCCCTGCGGCGAAGCATTTATGCCGCTTGACGAACTGGTGGACACCGAAAAAGAGCGCGCCAGAGTTCAAAAAGAGATAGACCGCGTTAAGGGCGACATCGCCCGCGCAAGCGGAAAGCTGAACAATCAGGGCTTCGTTTCCAAAGCGCCCGAAAAGGTGATAGAAGAGGAAAGAAGCAAGCTGACAGCAGCCGAAGCAATGCTTAAAAAGCTTGAAGCGCACTTTGAAGAGCTCGCCTGAAAAATTAGATAAAATAAAACCTTTTGCCCGCAAACACCTTGTTTGCGGGCAATTCAACCACCGGTTGAGCGGAATAATGCAGCTCAAAGCATAGGCAAGCGTATCATGTCCCTTCGCAAGGCCGCGGGCATGACGCAGGAACAGCTTGCGGAAAAACTTGGCGTTACGCCGCAGGCCGTGAGCAAATGGGAAAACGACGTTTCATGCCCCGATATTTCACTGCTTCCGCATATAGCGGAGGTGTTCGCCGTCAGCACCGATTCTCTGCTTGGCAGAGCCGATCTCGACACGGAGAAAGTGCGCAGCGCGTATGCGCAAAAGCATGAGCGGCGGCATCTGGTTCGGCGTGTTCGTAGCCCTCTCCGGACTCGCCTTCCTTTGCGCGGAGTTCATCGCCGTCCCCTTCAAGCCATGGGCCGTTATATGGTCGGCCGTAATACTGGCGCTGGGCGTGCTTTGGATGATACGCCGTTTCTCTTTCTTCGCCCTTGGCGTGGCTCTGCTCGGCTTATATTATTTGATGAAAAATCTCGGCGCCGCAATGCCCTTTGAGCTTAGCTGGGGCATCGCGATACCCGTGTTCCTCATACTTCTCGGGCTCACCGTGCTTTGGGATCATCTTTTCCCGCGCAAAAACGACAAGGACTGGGAGGACTGGAGCAGGCACAGCGACTTCGCAAAGCGCCACGCCTCCACCGCCTTTAGCGATGATGAAGGCCGCGTTAGTATGCGTACCTCCTTTGCTGAAAACAGCTACTCTACCACCTCTGATACCTTCCGCGGCGGCAACGTCATCGTCTCCTTCGGCCACGGCGTGCTTGACCTTCGCTCCATCAAAAGCGTGGAAGAGGGCGCGGTGCTCAGCCTTGACGTCAGCTTTGGCTGCGGCGAAGTATGGCTGCCCTTGTGCCTGCGCGTGGACAGCGACGTGAGCAAGTCTCTTGGCGATGTTGAGATACACGGCGCCTCCTATCCCGACGCAAAGCTCATACGCATAGCCGGCAATGTCAGCTTCGGGAGCATAGAGATACAGTATAAGTAATTTTGTACGTGTCTCGCGCACACATTAACGCCATGTGAAGAAAAAGCCAAAAACTATCGTTTATATAAGCAAATCGAATGTTTTATGCCCGTATAGCATCTTGAAAAAGACGAAATGCGGGCATATAATGTCTTTATTCCAAGGACACTTTAGAAGTGCAAACCTCCCTATATGTCACATCCCGGGGAGCGACACGCAGAATCAAAAATGAATAGCGCCAAGCAGCGAAAGGAGATTTCTTATGGAAAAGATGATGGACGCGCTGGTAAAAACGGAAGCAGGCAAGGGCTTGACCCTTATGAAAATGCCGGTGCCCGAGCCGGGGCTTGGAGAGGTGCGCATAAAGATACACAAAACCGCCATTTGCGGCACGGACGTTCATATTTACAACTGGGACCCGTGGAGCGAAGAGCATATCCACCCGCCCATGATAGTCGGCCATGAATATGTTGGAGAAATAGAAAAGCTTGGCGAGGGCGTAACGGCATATCATGTGGGGCAG
>CAYPAH010000197.1:2476-3370 GCA_964408655.1 uncultured Oscillospiraceae bacterium
CGTTGGCGTAGACCGCGCGGGCGCTTTCGCGGAATATGTGGTGATCCCCGCGCATAACGTCATTCCCATTCCGGAGGGCATAGATGAGGACGTAGTCTCGTTCTTCGACGCTTTCGGCAACGCCACCCACACGGCGCTCATGTTCGACATGATAGGCGAGGACGTGCTTATCACCGGGGCAGGCCCCATCGGCATGATGGCGACGGCCATCTGCAAAAAAAACGGCGCACGCTCTGTGGTCGTTACCGACGTAAACGATTATCGGCTTGAGCTCTGCAAAAAAATGGGCGCTACCCAGACCGTGAACGTAGCCCGCGACAAGGTAGAGGATATTTTCGGCGAGCGCCGCATAGTCGAGGGCTTTGACGTTGGCCTGGAAATGAGCGGCAGCGGCAGCGCGCTCAACACGATGATAGAGACCATGCGCAACGGCGGCAAGATAGCGCTGCTTGGCATTCAGCAGCCCGGCACGCAGATAAACTGGAACCACGTTATATGGAAGGGTCTTACATTGCAGGGCATTTACGGCAGAAAGATGTTTGAGACATGGTATAAGATGATAACCATGGTCGAGGGCGGACTTGACCTTACCCCCATCATCACCCACCGCTTCAATTACAAGGAATTTGAAAAGGGCTTTGAGGCAATGAACAGCGGCAAGAGCGGCAAGGTCGTTCTGAGCTGGATGTAACATATAAGCACACAATCAACGAAGGATCGAAGGGAGATCAAATATGAAAAAAACGGCATTGAACAAATTCAGCGATGAACTAAAGGCTATCCGCGAAGCCGGCACCTATAAGGAAGAACGCATAATAACCACCCCTCAAAAGGCTCGCATAGACACCACCAAGGCAAAGGGCGTGTTGAATATGTGCGCCAACAACTATCTTG
>CAYPAH010000198.1:0-3251 GCA_964408655.1 uncultured Oscillospiraceae bacterium
GGTTCGTTAAAGTCATAATACATGCTGTAAACGCTGTCTTCCTCTTTGGCGGCTTTGCAGCAGATGCGTCCATCTTTTTTTGCCAGGGCAAGTATGTCGGCGCGTATATCCGCATCGTCGGAAATACGCTCGGCGATTATATCGCGTGCGCCCGCAAGCGCATCTTCGGCGCTGTGGATCTCTTTATCTTCGTTGATATATTCGCTGGCAAGAGCTATAGGATCGGCCGCGGCATCTTGAACTATAAGCCTTGCAGCCAAAGAGCCCAGACCTCTTTCTGCGGCGATTGAGGCTCGTGTTCGCCGCTTTGGGCGGTATGGACGATAAAGCGCTTCAAGCTCGGACAAGGTTACGGCGGAGTCGAGCTTTTCACTTAATTCGTCGGTCAATTTTTCTTGTGAGGCGATAGAGGTTTTTATCTCCGCACAGCGGGATTGCAGATTGCGAAGATATAAAAGCCTGTCATGCAGTTCGCGCAAAAGCTGATCGTCCATGCTGCCGGTCATTTCTTTGCGGTAGCGGGCAATGAATGGAATGGTATTGCCGTCGTCTATCAGCTTGATAACGTTTTCCAAATGAGAGAGCGATTGATGAAATTCATCGGCCAACTGTTTTGTTATGTTCATTTTGATTCTCCGTTCAGCAAAAGCTTATGTTATTATATCGGATTAGCAAAACGCTGACAAACAGAAAAACAGCCGGACAAATTATTGTCCGGCTATATTGGGAAAATAGTTTTAATCGCTCCAATCGCAAAGTTTGATGCTTCCGCTTATCGCTTCCACTTCGATATGCGCGGATTCGTCGCCTTGAGAATATGAACCCCTCTTATCAAAGCTGATGTGGTTATATTCATCGCTGATGGAACCGCTTACGGTCGAAAAATCAAAGCGATATCCAAGAGAACCGGGGTAGAGCGCTATCTTCACAGCGCCGCTTTTAGCGTCTACAAATAAGCTTTCGGTAATTTTGCCGGCTACGGCTTTTATTGAACCGCTGACACAGCTTATATTGCTCTTTTTGAAAGCCTCGTATACCTTAACGCTTCCGCTCACAGCGTTGATGGAAAGAGTATCGCCGCCTTTATATACCTTTATAGAGCCGCTGGTATTCATTATGGAGCAGACCTTGCTTTCCGCATCAAGCTTTATTGCACCGCTGTTTGAGGATAGCTTATAGTTATTTGCGCTGCCGGCGGGAACATTGACTTCAACGATAAGCTGGTTGAACAGACCGATGCTCAGTATCTGCTTGCTGGTGATATTAAGCGTGCTGCCATCCAACTCTACGGTTGGCATAGAAGAGGCGCCAAGGCCGCGTATATATATATTTACTACGGTGTCGCTGCCTTCCCATTCGCTTATGCGCAAAGAAGCGCTGGTAAGATCGGCGTTTATTGCGCTTACGCCCATAAAGCTTTCGCTGTAATCAGCCTTTCCACCTGGTTTTGAAACAGTAAACATACCTATCGTTCCTTTAAACATGCCGATGGAAAACAGTATCAGCAAAAAGAGAATGACTACAAGAATAACCAATTTAATTATATTAAACCATTTATTGCTCATTGCCGTTCCTCATTTCATAAACCGTCTTTATTATGCCGGAAAGCACGCCGGCTATCGGCCAGATTATCCATGTGATATGCCAATCGAAGGAAATAAAGCTCCAGGCCAGATATGCGCAAGTCGCCGCGCCCCAGTAGATCGACATGATCCCTTCAAGCTTTTTGTCGTTGTTTATTTTGCCGAATCTTGATTGCTGAAAGAAATCCTTATATTCCTGCGGGGTAGACATATTGACATATATTATCATGCCGGTCGCTACCGCGGCGAGAACGAGCATGATAACTACGCCAATTACCGACGCGGTTTCGCCAAAGAGAGCGCTTGCAACAACTGCTGCGGCGCCAAGAATATACATTCCAACACTTATGCCTGTAAGCTTAGCGCTTCTGGTTCTGTATCTTTGAGCTTCTTTTTTGAAATCGGCGTCAGGCATTACCTCGGAGAGCATTTCATCGATGTTTCCAATGTTTGCGATGGTGAGAGAATAGGCTTGAGTTTCGCTTTGACCCTGGCTCATATAATCCTGATAGCGTTCGTTCATGTTTGCGCGAAGCTCTTCTTTTAATTCCGTGGCCTTTTTGCTGCGCGGAATATCTGAAAACAACACGTCGATATAATTATCAATCTTCTTTTCCATGGTTTATCCCTCTCTTGCTTCTATTAGTTTTTCAATTATTTTTTTAGCGGATTTCCAATCCGATAAATTCTCATAATACAGCTTTCTTCCGGATTCTGTCAGCGCATAATATCGTCGTCTTGCGCCGGTGTTTTCATCGCCCCAGTATGAAATTATCTCTCCCGAGGATTCAAGACGCCTGAATGATGTATAAAGCGTAGCTTCTTTCAATTCCAACATTCCATCAGTCAATTCTTGAATGTTTTTATTTATCTCATAGCCATAGCTATCCTTGTCGAATAGCTGAGCCAGTATGATCGTGTCGGTATATCCGCGAAGAATATCAGACATATTCAGCATGGTTTCACCCCGCTTTCTTTTAAAGATCTTTAACATTGGCAATGATAGCACGAGATACCTCGCCTGTCAAGGTATATATGCAAAATAAGTATATATGATTTTAAAGTAAATTCTTTTGATGAGGTATTGATCGTTGCAAAGGCGAATTGTCTTGTGCAGCTTTGAAGTATTATTATATAATAACAATGAAATAATAAAAATGTCGAAAGAGTGACGAGTATGCATGAAGGTCACAGAGAACGTATGCGGGAAACGTTCATGCGGCAAGGGGCTTCGGCCTTGCATGACCATCAACTTTTAGAGCTGTTGTTGATGTATTCGATACCAAGGCAGGATACTAATCCTGTGGCGCATGAGCTTTTGCGCGTTTTCGGCTCTTTGCAGGCTTTGTTCCAAGCGGATGTATATGAGTTGATGAAGGTTGAGGGAGTTGGAGAAAAGTCGGCAATACTGATTTCTTTAGTTGGGGCTATGATTCAGCGAAAAGAGGAAAAAAGAACAGAAGCGCAGCGGCTCGGTACGCCCGCGGACGCGATCTCATATTGCAAGACCTTGTTTATTGGCGAAAAATACGAAACAATGTTTATCATTTCGCTTGATAAGAACTTCAAGGTGATATATTGCGATAAGATAAGCAGCGGGACTTTGACCGAAACGGCCGTATATCCGCGCATAATTGTTGAAAGCGCGTTGCGCCACAGCGCAAACAG
>CAYPAH010000199.1:0-3220 GCA_964408655.1 uncultured Oscillospiraceae bacterium
TCGCCGTAAAGATAGCGCCGACTACCGGCCCCGAAAAGTCTCCGCCGATCAAAAGGATGTAGGCTGTTGAGATAAGGCCGATGCAGCCCATGTTTATCATTGACGGGCCTATTCCGGCCGTGCGAAAAAGATCGTTGTTTGGCGCGCAGCCGCTCACCGAGAATACTTTAATAAGCCCCTTTAGCTTCCAATCGGAAAACCACAGGCCGACGATTATAAGAAAGAAGCAAAGTCCCGCGAGAAAGATCATCACGGGCAGCGGACGAAGCGGCAGCCAGTCAGAACCCGTTTGAACAGTAGCTCCGACAGCCCGCATTATGGCCATCACGATATAAGTGAGAAAGCCGCTTGCAAAGCCGTAATTAAATAGGATATAGCCGCGGTGAGCGCTGTGCATGTGTTCTGCGAGAGGAACGATGATAAAGCCTATAAAAACGCCTGAGAAAAGCGCCAGCAGCAGCCGAAGCGCAAGGGGGGCGGGGCTGTTAAAGAGAAATTCGCTGACCACGGGCGCAAGGGTGGTAGAGTAAAGCGCCGCGCCCACATGCTTGCGCAGAGGAACGCGGCGGGTGTAGCAGTATAATCCGACGCCTATAAAAAACGGCAGTATGTTCAGCGGGTTTTTGCCAAAGAGGGCAAAGCCCGGCATTAGAAAAAGCGCGGCGACGATATTGCCGGAAAAGGGAGTGCGGCTGAGCCATACCACGCCCATGCTCATAAGCATGACCGTGGCGGCGTTGACAAAGGCCGCGCCTATGCCGCCGATAAGAAAATAATCGGAAAAGAGCACCGCGCGCGAGCATATGATGCGCCCCCAGCCGGAAAAGATATCAGAGGGTCTGTCCATGCAGATCCCCATTGCCAGCATCGAGCAGGCAAAAGCGAAGCACACGAGCATTGCGGCTTCCATAGTGTTCGGCTGTTTATATTGAAAACGTCTCAAATTTCCTCTCCTTTGGCATAGTCAAGCGGCTTTAGTCAAAGAGCGCGGCTCTAAGAGGCAGTTGTTCGATAAGGCTTTTCACATTCAAAAAGACATGTTGATAAGAAAACGAATAGAAAACACGGAACCTTATTTGAAAAGTATAGCGAATATCCGAAGCTTTGAAAAGACGGCGTTAAGAATATATAGCCGAATATATAGCCTGCGCCGCCCGAAGCTGATCTCCATTGGCAATATCGGGCTGAAAACGCAATGAAGGAGTCTTTCGCTCAGCATAATAAAAAGAGGCCGGAGTTTTTCGCCGGCCTCTGAGTTTATCTATAATTTATGAAGCTTAGATCATTTGATGTAGGAGCTGAGGATATATCCGGTCTTGCCGCTGTAGGTGATCTTGGTGTAATCACCGCTGGTGCCGAGCACGGTGACGGTGGAGCCCTTGCTTACCTTTGCAAGACGGCTGGACTTGGAGTCGGCCTTTTTGCGCATACTTACCCAGCTCGTGCAGTTTGTGACAGTGCCCGTGGAAGAGGCGGCCGTCGCGGTAGTGGCAGCCGCAGCGGCGGGATTATACACAACGATGGGGTCTACAACGCCCGCATAGTGAGGCATACCTACCAATTCATATACGTTTACGGACTGCACGGGAACGTAGGCATAAAGCGAACTGTTCGCGCCGGTAGAGATCATGTAGAATGAGTTGTCAACACGGTAATAAATGTTGCAATCGCCCATCGTGTCTACCTGACCGTATGCGTAAGTGTCGGATAGGGTATTCGACTTATAAAGCTTGGTGCCTGCGGCGACTCTGCCCTTTGAGACAACCTTTTCACTGAGCAGCTTGATAGTGGTGGTGACTCCGCTTGCGTTTCCGCTTGAGACGGTAGGCGCGGCGGTGACGGTGGGAGCTGCAACGGTAACGGTTGAAAAGTCAGTAGCCTTGGCATAACCATAGAATACGTTGTTCACCTGCGCAAGATACCAGTCGCCGATGACCTGCACTACATTGATCTCGGTGCCCGCGCTGATAGCGGTCATGGTTCCGCTGCTCACGTTAAAGGTGCAGTAGAGATGCGTGCTGGTGTTGGCTGTGGCTTTGCCGACAAAGCTGCTGGTAGGGATACCCGTGGGAATACCGGAGGGCGACATATAACCGGTCTGCTGTGTGTTGTCGATGTTTGTTGCGACGACCTGCAGCCATGTGGTTCCTTCATAAGTTCTGGTGCCTGTGACCTTGACTTTCTGACCTATATCGAGAGTTTCAAAGGTCTTGATCTTATCCATGGCATGGTAAACTACTGAACGGCTGGTAATAGGCGCCCAATAGAAATTGTCGGCTGCTAAGGCGGTGGGCGCACATGCCATCAGCATGATCGCTACAAGCGCGAGAGCTAAACATCGTGATAATGAGATACGCTTCATAATAAAGGATTCCTTTCTTTGCATTCCAAACAGATCTTCATACATGGCAAAGCGCTTTTGCACGCTTCGCACAGGCTAAGGGCGTCCCTGAGAACGCCGCATATATTTTTACCCTTACGGTACAATAAATAATAGCATAAACATAGATAAATAGGAGCAAAACCAAGCAGAATTTACGTTTTGTTCATTACTTGGACATAAAATATCATGCACATAACAAAATAATGTATATGAAGAAATAATTGGAACAAGATATGGGATCACGATATATTTAAACACAAAAGAGACGGCCGAAGCCGTCTCTAAGTAAAGATGAATCTATTACTCGTGGATCTTGGAAACAACGCCGGAAGCCACGGTGCGGCCGCCTTCGCGGATAGCGAAACGCAGACCTTCGTCCATAGCGATCGGGGTGATGAGGTTGATCTCCATGGTGATGTTATCGCCGGGCATTACCATCTCAACGCCGTCGGGAAGCTTGATCGTTCCGGTAACGTCCGTCGTGCGGAAGTAGAACTGGGGACGATAGCCGCTGAAAAACGGGGTGTGACGGCCGCCTTCTTCTTTGGTCAGAACGTATACCTGGCCGTCGAAGTGGGTGTGGGGATGGATGGATCCGGGCTTGGAAAGAACCTGGCCGCGCTCGATCTCGTTGCGCTGTACGCCGCGAAGCAGGGCGCCGATGTTATCGCCGGCAATAGCCTGATCCAGCAGCTTGCGGAACATTTCAACGCCGGTTACGACGGTGGAACGGATCTCATCGGAAAGTCCGACGATCTCAACGGTATCCTGTACCTTGACCGTACCGCGCTCTACACGGCCGGTGGCCACGGTGCCGCGGCCGGTGATGGAGAATAC
>CAYPAH010000200.1:0-3108 GCA_964408655.1 uncultured Oscillospiraceae bacterium
GAAACCGTTTCGCTTGCAGCCGTCGCAGAGAGAAAAGGAAATATCTCCAATGAATAAAAGAACATGGCCAAGGCTTAAAGAGGCGGAGAGAATATTTGCTGAGGCGCAGGACTTGCATGGCGGAGATTATGCCCTGCATTCAAGATATGTTGCAGAAGCCGCAGGATCTATCGCGAAAAAAGCCGGAATGGATGAAGAAAAAGCATATGTATTAGGACTTTTGCATGATATCGGCAGGTGCGAAGGATGGACAAGCGAAAGGCATATGTATGACGGCTATGTGCGCCTGGATCGACTTGGATATAGCGAGGCGGCAAAAATATGCATTACGCACGGCTATATGATACAAAATATAGACGCGGGTATAGGGAAATGGGACACTACGGAACAGGAAAAGGCATTTATGGCGGAGTTCATAAAAAATGCCGTATATGACGATTATGACAGACTGATACAGCTTTGCGATTCCATTGCGGATAAAGACGGCTTTTGTATAATGGAAAAAAGGTTTGTTGACGTCACGCTCAGATATGGAGTTCATACTTATACATTGGAACGATGGAGAGCCACGATAGATTTAAAAAAGCATTTTGACAGGCTTTGCAAATGCTCTATCTACTCACTTTTACCCGGAATAGAAAGGAATACACTGAAATGAGCACGGAAAAATACGACATTATCATTATTGGCTGCGGCCCCGCAGGAGTATCAGCGTCTCTTTACGCCGCGAGAGCGAACCTGAAGGTGCTTGTGATAGGCGGAGCAGAGAGCGCGCTTATGAAGGCGGAAAAAATAGAAAATTATTATGGAATGGAAAGCCCGCTTTCCGGAAAGGCTCTATTTGAAAACGGATTAGAGCAAATGAAACGCCTTAATATTGAGCAAAAAAACGAAGAAGTCACAAATGTTGCTTATATGGATGATTTTCAGTTGGAGACAGATGCGGGCGGCGTTTATGATTCTCGCGCTGTGATAATTTGCACGGGAGCAAAAAGGATAAAACCGAAAATAATTAACATGGATGAATACGAAGGGCGCGGGCTGAGTTATTGCGCTGTATGCGACGCTTTCTTTTACAGAAAGAAAAAGGTGGCCGTTCTTGGCAGCGGGGCATATGCGCTGCATGAGACTGCGGCGTTGCTGCCTGTGGTTGATGAGCTGGTGCTGCTGACAAACGGAGAAAAAATGACGGCGGAATTTCCCGAGATGATAAAAGTGATCGATACCCCGGTAAAGGAATTGTCAGGCGAAGAAAGTCTGCAAAAAATCATCTTAAATAACGGCGAAGCCGTAGAAGTAAGCGGCTTGTTTATAGCGCTTGGAACGGCGGGAGCTTCGGATCTTGCAAGAAAGCTTGGCGCGCAGGTGCGCGGAGCTGAAATAGTTACCGATGAAAAAATGGCGACAATGATTCCGGGGCTTTATGCCGCAGGCGACTGTACCGGCGGGGTATTACAAGTCTCCACGGCGGTTGCTGAAGGAGCAAAAGCGGCTCTTGCGGCAATAGCATTTCTAAGACAAAAAGCATAGCGGCAAAAAAGAGAAGCTGTAAGCTTCTTTTTTTTGCACTTTATTCGTTTATTATTTTCACCTGGAATACCTTCATTGCGTCCAGCGCCCGCTGGTGGCTTTGTGGAGTTACGCCCGCACAGCACGCCGCGTCAACGATCAGCTCAGCTTCCGGAAGTACGCTTTTTATCAGCACAACATTGGAGATAACACAAATATCGGTGCAAAGACCGATGCATGTTACGGAGTCGATTTTTTCTTTTGTGTTGAGTTCAAGCAAGGCTTCCGCAAGTTGAATGCTGCCAAAGGAGTTTTTTTCAAACCTTTGATCTTCTGAGGAAAGCTCGGCAATGTTTGGATGAAGGCGCCATCCCGGGGTGTTTTTCACACAATGAACTACAGGCAGATTGCGGCCTTCTTGAGATTGAAGGTAGTTTTCGTAATGCGTATCTATAGTGTAAAAAACAGCTCCGTCAAAGTTCTTGATAGTTTCAATTACCCTTGGTACGATCGCGATGGCTTCTTTGGTGCCGAGTGCGCCGTCGATAAAGTCATTTTGCATATCTGTGACCACTAATACGTTCATACGTGACCTCCTAAATCAATTCCCGATAGGATAATCATAATATTATTTCCAAAGAATGCAAGCTTATTTTAAGAAGCCTTGTCTATGATATGCTGAAAAACAAAAAGCCGACCTTCGGTATGGCGGCCAAAGGACGGCTTTTTCGGCAGGGAATATCCCTGCGCTTTGATTCTCACAAAATGTATTGTATTTGAAGCGGCATAATACGTCAAGTAAAAACTGCGAAAAAATAAAATCAATGATGAAATTAAGCAAATAGCCGTATGGCATTTCTGTGAAATAGCAAGTCATCATGGATTAAGATGGGAATTTTTTATGCTTGACAAAACTATGCCTTATGGTTACACTATAGCAAATCGATTCTTGAAGAAGGAGGCAGCTTTACACATGACAAAGCGCATGATGCAAATGATGATGTGCAGCATGATGATGCGAAGGCCTGCCTTTGGGATCGTTTTCAGCCTGCGCGCTTAAAAAGCTGCGCGGCAGCAACATAGGAACGACAAAGGCAGTCCTTGAAAGTATCATGGGCTGCCTTTTTTGTTACAAATTTTTTTGGGAGGAAAGATATAATGCAAAAACTTGATACTCTCTGCGTACAGGCCGGATATAAACCCGGCAACGGCGAGGCGCGCGTGCTTCCGATCTATCAAAGCACAACTTATAAGTATAGTTCTGCCGACGAGCTTGGCGAGCTTTTTGATTTAAAGGCGGAGGGACATATGTATTCCCGCATATCGAATCCGACAGTTGCCTGCGTGGAAGATAAGATTGCCGCGCTCGAGGGAGGCATAGGGGCATTGTGCAGTTCTTCGGGTCAGGCGGCTTCGTTGATCTCGGTATTGAATATTACCGGAGCGGGGCAGAATTTTGTGTGCGCAGCGGCTATTTATGGCGGCACTATCAATTTATTTGCGGTAACGCTCAAAAAGCTTGGCATCGAAGTGCGATTTGTAACTTGATTACGGCGGTCGAGTTGAACACCCTGGGGCGGGGAAGTTGAACAACGGCGG
>CAYPAH010000201.1:0-3100 GCA_964408655.1 uncultured Oscillospiraceae bacterium
AGGCGGCGATGGATCTTGGCTGCACGCCGTGGATGGCGCTTAGGCGCGTGGTGATACCGGATATTCTGCCGGGCATCGTTTCGGGCTTTATGCTCGCCTTTACGCTGAGTCTTGATGATTTTGTTATAACATGGTTTTCGAGCAACGGCATAGAAAATCTCAGCGTATATATCTACGCGGCGGCGCGAAGGGGCATAAGCCCGATGATAAACGCGCTTTCAACATTGATGTTCGTGGCCGTAGTGACCCTGCTGCTGATAATAAATCTTAGAAGCAGCAAAGAGGAACGTGAGGCCGCGGCGCAGGAAAAGCGCCTGCGTCAGGGTGTAAGAGCTAAAGTATAAAAAGCTTTAAACATAAAAAGGGGGAAATAAAATGAAAAAAACAGCGCTGATTCTCGTGATCGTAATGCTTTGCTGCCTGCTGACCACCGCCTGCGGAGGTTCTAAGACCGTAACGCTGCAGGTGCTCAACTGGGGCGACTATATCGATCCCGATCTTCTTGACCAATTTGAGGAGGAATCCGGCATCAAGGTCAACTATACCACTATGGCAAATAATGAGGAGATGCTTGTCAAGCTCTCTTCCCCGGACTGCATTTATGACCTGTGCTTTCCTTCTGACTATATAATCGAAAAGCTCGTGGCGGACGATATGCTCCACGCGCTTGATAAAAACAATATCCCGAATCTCAAAAACATCGATCCGCGATTTATGGATCTTTCCTTCGATCCCGACAATACCTATTCCGTGCCTTATATGTGGGGAACGGTCGGCCTGCTTTATAACACCACTATGGTCGATGAAGCGGACGTACACACATGGAACGTGCTTTGGAACGAAAAATATTCCGGCGAAATACTCATGTATGATTCCATACGCGACACCATCGGCGTTACTCTTATAAAGCTGGGACACTCTCTCAACACCCGTGAAGCGAGCGACATAAAAGAAGCCGAGCAGGCTTTGATCGAGCAGAAGCATCTCGTTTACGCCTATCTCGGAGATTCCATCAAAGAGCGTATGATCGGCGGAAACGGGGCTGTGGCCGTGGTTTATTCCGGCGACGCTATCTGGTGCATGGATGAAGAAGAGGGCAATCCCGAGCTTGCGTACTGCGTGCCGGATGAGGGAAGCAATCTCTGGTTCGATAACATAGTCATCCCTAAGACCAGCGAGCATACCGCCGAAGCGGAAGCTTTTATAAACTTCCTCTGCGATGCGGAGGTGGCGAAAAAGAACACCGAGTATATCGGCTATTCAACGCCCAACGCCGAGGCTTTAAAGCTGCTCGATCCCGAATGGCTCGAGAACGAAACATATAATCCCCCGCAGGCGGTGCTTGACCGCTGCGAGATATTCCATGATCTCGGAGATTTCATCGAGGTATATAACGAGGCATGGATAAACATCAAGTCACATGTGGATTAAATAAGACACGGAGCAAAACATGCGATATTTGCTGATAGACACGATGGATCATCCCGTGCCGCAGGCGCAGAGCATAGCCTCTGCGCTTACGGCGCGGGGTCATTTTGTTAAGAGCATGGCCACGCGCGATATGGATATCCGTCCATGCATAGGCTGCAATGACTGCTGGCTGAAAACGCCGGGGATCTGCGCCATAAAAGACGATTATGAAAAGATACTCATAGAAATGCTGCGCACAGACCGTATACTTTTTTTTGCTGAGGGCAGGCTGGGTTTCGTTTCGCATTCGATGAAGGATGTGGTAGACCGTATATTGCCGCTTGCAACGATGTATCTGCACTTTAAAGAAGGGCAGATGCGCCACATTTCCCGCTACGGCAAAAATGTGGACGCGGCCTTGGCCTACAGCGGCGAAAGCGATAGGGAGCTGCTTGAACGCTGGATGCGCCGCTTTACCGTGAATATGGACGGAAGCTCTCTCGGCGCTTTCAAAATAGACGAGGAGGAGGCGATAATAAATGCACTTGTTGATCGTTAATTGTTCGCCGCGCGTCAAAAAGAACAGCAACACGGAAAGAATACTTTCCAAGTTTATCGAGGGCTTCACCGCAAACGGCAACAGCGTTGAAAGCTATTGCCTTTCCGAAAGGAACACATGGGATAAAATAGAAAGCGCATTTTACGCGAACGACGATATACTTTTTGCCATCCCTCTCTTTGTTGAGTCCATTCCCGGGCTTATGCTTTCGTTTCTGGAAAAGCTCGAGCCAAAGCAAAACGCGGGCGAAGGGCGCCGCACAAGGCTCAGCTTCATTTTGCAGGGCGGCTTTGCCGAGGCGTCACAGCTTCGCTGCTGCGAAACCTATCTTGAAAAGCTGCCGGGATATCTGGGCTGCGAATACGGCGGGACCTTGATAAAGGGCGACATGTTCGGCCTGAGATTTCTTCCGGAAGCCACTACCGCAAAGCAGATCGCTCCCTTTATCGGCGCGGGCAGGGAATTTGCCTCAAAGGGCGGCTTTGATAAGGCGTGGGCGAGTGAGTTTGCCAAGCCGGAATTTTTTTCAAAGGGCTTTATTTTCTTCTTCAAGCTTATAATGCCCATGCAGAGAAAAATGTTCGAGTCGGTCGCCAAGGGCAACGGCTGTACGGAGCGGCTTGACGATAGACCTCTTGAGGAATATCTGCAAAAATAAAAGCACAGGGGAAAGGGCAAAAAAAGCGCCCTTTTCTTTTGCCCGAAAAATGCCCTGTTCCCCGCGTTGCAAGGCCGCAGCGATTATGCTATAATCAACAAGGTCAAAATCAAATATGCGCCCGTAGCCCAGCTGGATAGAGCGACAGACTCCGACTTAATCGGCTATCGGTTCTACCGAGCGAAGGTGCAGGAGAAAAAGCCCCGTATTTAGGGCGATTACGGCCACAGCGGGAAGTCGGAAGCCCGCGAAAAACCGCCGGAAAAGCCCATTTACCCCTACCGTACCCCTACGGGGATGCGGAAGCGATACCCCACAATTTGATACGCGCTCGTAGCTCAGCTGGATAGAGTACCAGACTCCGACTCTCACGGTGATCCGAGAACTACGGGCCTTGAAAACCACATAGATTAGCAAATGTACCCGTAGCTCAGCTGGATAGAGTACCAGACTCCGACTCTGGGGGTCAAGGG
>CAYPAH010000202.1:0-3093 GCA_964408655.1 uncultured Oscillospiraceae bacterium
GGCGGCGGTGGCGGTGGTCTGCGCTATAGAAGAACTCAGCGGCAAGCGCCCCGAGATAAAATGGGTGAACGACGTTTATCTTGGCGGCAAGAAAATATGCGGAATACTCACCGAGGCCGTGAGCGATTTTGAAGCGGGAACCATACAAAGCGTATTGGTGGGGATAGGCGTAAACATGAAAACGCAGGATTTTCCCGAGGAGATACAAGAAAAAGCTGCCTCGCTTAATGAGCAGACGATCCCGCGCAGCGATATGATCGCCGCGATAGCAAAGACCATGCTTAAAATATGCGAGGATATACATTCAAAAGAATATCTTGAAATATATCGCTCGCATTCAATGGTCATAGGAAAAAATGTGGATTATTTTGAAAACGGACAGGCTTTTTCGGCCGTCGCCGTAGCTATAGACGATATGGGCGGCCTTATCGTGCGCCATGCCGACGGCAGCGAAAGAACACTGTTCAGCGGAGAGATCAGCTTACGAATTTCTTGAATCGCTTTGAACAATATAAGGCGAGCGTCAGCTTTGCAAGATCGGGTATGATAAATGGTATCACGCAGGCGGAAAGAGCGGTGGCGATAGCGGCCGATCCGGTATTTCCGCTATACATATAAGCGAACCACAGCGTGCCAAAGATATAACACACGAGAAGCCCCGCAAGCATGGCGGCGCATAGCGCAGCCGTGCTGTTTTTGAAGCGTGACATTATCAGCCAGAAGATAAGACCCGCAGGGATGAAGCCAACTATATAGCCGCCGGTCATTCCAAAGAGAACGCCAACTCCGCCGCGAAAGCCGGAAAACACAGGAAGTCCGGTCAAGCCCAGCAATATATAAACGGCTATAGCTATGCAGCCGCGTTTTCCGCCAAGAGTCGCCAAAGCCGCAAAGATCGCGAAGGTCTGCATTGTGAAGGGCACGGCGGTAGGAATGCATATCCATGCGCAAATGGCGATCAAGGCTGAAAACAGGGCAATATAACTCATGTCGTGCGTCGTGAGCCGCTTGGCGGTCGCTTCCATAAAAATCTCCCTCTTATAAATGTGCAGGCAAAGAATAACATAAGGGAGAATGAATGTCAACCTAAGAAATATATTGGGTGACAATATAGAGGCGCAGACTTGCGACAGGAAGCATAATCTTATATAATGGCAATGATTTCATTACGGAGAGGAAAGGGGAAAGTGACCTCGTCAAAGAAAAAATGGAAAAGCGCGCTTTTGCGTCACCGGATAATGGTCATCGTGCTGCTTCTGGCGCAGGTGGGAATGATATTCTTCGGCATAACGAACAGTTCGCGCGTTTCAAATGTAATCAACGAGCTTCTTTCGCTTATCAGCCTATTTGCGGCATTATATGTTATAGGCAAGGAGGGCGACCCGACCGCGAAGCTTTCGTGGGTGTTTACCATATTGCTGGTTCCGGTCTTCGGGGGGCTGCTCTATCTTTTTTACACCTTCCAATACGGAAAGAAAAATCTTAAAAAGATGCTTGGCCGTTCTGAAGAAACGGTCACCCCGCTCTTTTTCTCCGAGCTTTCGGTGCTTCCGGCGCTTGAGCAGCGCGGACATGAAGCGCTTTCGCTGATGCGCTATTTAGAGGGCTTTTGCCATTATCCCGTATATGCTCACAGCTCGTGCGGCTATCTCTCTCCCGGCGAGTCGTTTTATAAAGTTCTGCTGGAAGAGTTGAAGAAAGCGGAAAAATACATCATAATCGAGACCTTCATCATCGAAGAGGGCGTGATGTGGAACAGCGTGCTGGAGATCCTCCGGCAAAAGGTTGAATCCGGCGTTGAGGTTCGTGTGATGTATGATGACGTCGGCTGCTTTTTGACATTGCCGAGAGATTATTGCCGTACCCTTGAAGGCTATGGCATAAAGGCGCAGGTATTCAATCCCTTCAGACCCATACTTAACGTAACGCAGAATCAGCGCGACCACCGGAAGGTGATCTCTATCGACGGCAAGGTGGCCTTTACAGGTGGCTGCAACCTTGCGGACGAATATATCAATGCGTATGCAAAGCACGGCCACTGGCACGATTCAATGCTCTGCGTTCGCGGCGAGGCGGCATGGTGCCTTACGCTTATCAGCTTACAGCTTCTCGATATAAACGCGGGCAGCGACGAGATATCAAAGCTTTGTCCGTGGCAGGATAATCCCTGCACGATAGAGACGGACGGGTATGTGCAGACCTATGCGGATAATCCCCTGCGCTCTGAGCGCATAGGCGAAAATATATATCTTTATATTGTGCAACATGCAAGGGAATATGTTTATATCGATACTCCATATCTTGTTATTGACGACACCATGCTTCGCGCGCTGAAGCTGGCGGCGAAAAGCGGGGTAGATGTGCGCATCGTCGTGCCGAACATACCGGATCATCCAATGGTTCACCGCACTACGCGCTCCTTCTATCCGCAGCTTACGAAGGCCGGCGTGAAGGTCTACGAATATACGCCCGGCTTTATGCATTCGAAGATATGCATTTCAGACGATCATATCGGAGTTGTCGGTTCATCCAACTTCGACTACAGAAGTCTTTATCAGCATTTTGAATGCGGCGTGGTGATGTATGGATGCGAAGCGCTTGGCGACATAAAAGAAAATTATCTTGAAACTCTTGAGCTTTGCCGGCGCATCGAAAGAGATGAATGCGAGCTTGGCGTGTTCAAGCGTGTTTTTCAGGAAATATTGAGGCTCTTTTCGCCGATGATGTGACGGACATGCGCTTGTTGCCCTTTATATGCCCGTATGGTATATTGTTATTAAGAATAATGAAACAATATGGAAAGGAGCAATAGCCATATGCGAAACGAAATAAAAAACACGATGCTGTTTCTTTCGGCGCTGTATGTTATTTTGGGAATAACGATGATCGCTTGGCCTGATGCGGCTTGCAGGATAGCCTGCTATATTCTGGGGGCAACGCTCTTCGTGTATGGCGCGGTGCAGAGCTTTCGCTATTTTCATACCAATGGAAAAGAACTATTGGGTGGCAGTCTCTTTATCGGAATGTTCCTTATACTCACAGGTATACTCATCGTTATCCGCGCGGAGGTGGTAGTCTCCGTCCTTATCGCGG
>CAYPAH010000203.1:0-3060 GCA_964408655.1 uncultured Oscillospiraceae bacterium
TACTCCCACTCGATCGTTCCCGGGGGCTTGCTGGTGATATCGTAGACCACGCGGTTGACGTGAGACACCTCGGCTATTATGCGCTCGGAGATGCGGCGAAGAACGGGATAAGGGATCTCCGCCCATTCTACGGTCATGGCGTCGGTAGAGGTGACGGCGCGAACGCCGATGGCATAATCATAGGTGCGTTGGTCGCCCATTACGCCCACGCTGCGAAGGCCGGTGAATACGGTGAAATATTGCCAGATCTGGCGCTCGAGCCCCGCGTTTTTGATCTCGTCACGCAGAATGAAATCACTTTTGCGCAGAATGTCGAGCTTATCTTCCGTGATGTCGCCGAGCACACGGATCGCAAGGCCGGGGCCTGGGAAGGGCTGGCGCCAAACAAGCTCGCGGTCTATGCCAAGATGCTCGCCAAGGGCTCGTACCTCGTCCTTGAACAGGGTGCGCAGCGGCTCGATGAGTCCCTTAAAGCCGATATCCTTGGGAAGGCCGCCGACATTATGATGGCTTTTTATAGTCGCCGCGCTGTCGGTTCCGCTTTCGATAACGTCGGGATAGATTGTTCCCTGCAATAGATAATCTGCTCCGCCCAGCTTTTTGGCTTCCTCCTCAAACACGCGAATGAATTCCGTGCCGATGATTTTGCGCTTTTGCTCGGGTTCGGTCACTCCGGCGAGAGCGTCAAGAAAGCGCTTGCGGGCGTCAACGGCGATGATGTTGAGATTAAGCTTGTCGCGGTAGCAGGCGAGCACCTCTTCTTTTTCGTTAAGGCGCAAAAGGCCGTGATCCACAAATATGCAGGTGAGGCGGCTGCCGATAGCCTTGTGAACTAGAACCGAGGCAACGGAGGAATCTACGCCTCCGGAAAGCGCGCCAAGCACCTTGCCGTCGCCCACTTTGGCCTTGATGCCTTCGATAAGCTCGTCAGAAAGGCCGGCCATGCTGTAATTGCACTCACAGCCGCATATATTGCGCAGGAAATTTTTGAATATCAGATCGCCCTGCGGAGTGTGCGCGACCTCGGCGTGAAATTGAATGCCGTAGAGCCTTTTATTATCATCAGCGAAGGCGGCGACGGGGCAGTTTTCGGTATGCGCTATTATGGAAAAGCCCGCGGGAGCCTTCATAACGGAATCATTGTGATTCATCCATACGATATTTTCCTGCATTCCCTCAAAAAGAGGATGCGAGGCAAAGTCGATAGCGGTGCGGCCATATTCTTTAACGGAGGAAGCGCTGATATCTCCTCCGTAGACCTTTGCGATATACTGCATTCCGTAGCAGATGCCTAGCACAGGTACGCCAAGAGAAAATATTTCATCGCTGCATACCTTGGCGTCGCCGGCATAAACGCTGTCGGGGCCGCCGGTGAGGATTATGCCGGAAAGGCAGTCTCCTTTTATGGCGCTGATAGCCGCTTTATGGGAAAGCAGTTCGCTGAAAACGCCTGCTTCACGCACACGGCGGGCTATAAGTTGATTATATTGTCCGCCAAAGTCCAATACTACGATTCGCTCATTCATATTTTACCTCGTGATTATAGCGTCGCGGGATGCGCCTACGGAGACATAGCGCACCGGGAAGCCTATTGCTGTTTCGATATACTCTACATAGTCGCGCGCGGCCTTTGGAAGCTGGTCATATTCACGGATTCCGCTGATATCGCTTTGCCAGCCCTCTTTATATTCGATAACGGGATGCGCTTGATTGATGACTGCGGGATATGGGAACTCGTCACATCTCTTGCCATCTATCTCATAATGCGCACAAACAGGGATCTTATCCATATAAGAGAGGATATCCATTTTCGTAAGCGCAATAGCGGTAGCGCCCTGCAGGCGCGCGCCGTAGCGTGTGGCAACTACATCAAAGGGACCAACGCGGCGGGGACGACCGGTAGACGCGCCGTATTCTCCGCCCGCTTCGCGCAGAGCGTCGGCTTCCGCGCCAAACCATTCGGCAGTGAAGGGGCCTTCGCCTACACAGGTGGAATAAGCTTTAACGATGCCGAGAACCTCGTCTACTTTTACCTCGGGCATTCCACAGCCGATAGGCGCATAAGAGGCAAGCGGGCAGGAGGAGGAGGTGAAGGGGAAGATGCCGTAGTCAAGATCGCGCAATGCGCCGAGCTGGGCTTCGAACATAATGCTTTTGCCCTCGGACTGCGCCTTGCGAAGAACGGAGCCGGTGTCGCAAATAAAGGGCGTGAGCGTGCGGCCGTAATTTTGCAGCCAGTTCATCAGCTCGTCCACGGTATAGGTCTTGGCTTTATATATATTTGCAAGGGTGAGGTTTTTCCATTCCACAATGCCGCTAAGGCGTTTGCGAAGATATGCGGGATATAAAAGCTCGCCTGCCATTATGGTTTTTTTCTGAAATTTATCGCTGTATACCGGAGCGATACCGCGCTTTGTCGAGCCGAATTTTGCGTCTCCGAGACGCATTTCTTCAAGCTCGTCAAGATCTCTGTGATATGGCAGAACAAGAGTTGCTCTGTCGCTGATCTTGAAATTTTCCGGCGTGACGGGAACGCCGCTTTTTTGTAAAGACTCTATTTCGCCGGAGAGGCTTTCAACATCGATCACAGTGCCGTTTCCAAGCACATTTATTACGCCGGGCGTAAAAATGCCGGAGGGGATAAGATGCAGCGCAAATTTTCCATATTCGTTGATAACGGTATGGCCGGCATTGTTGCCGCCCTGATAGCGAACAACGACCTCGTATTGCTCCGCAAGAAGATCGACCATCCTGCCCTTGCCTTCGTCGCCCCAGTTTACTCCTACGATAGCGCAGTTGCCCATAAGCATACCTCCTAAATTTTTTAAAACCTATAATTATAATAACACGTTATAAGGGTATAAAGGATGTGATGATTTGCTTATGACTGTATAGTACCTGCTAATGGCTGGCGGCTCCCGTGAGTTTGCACATGATATTATTTGCGAAATCGTTTATCAACCCGTCTATTCCGGGCGCTCTCATGGCCGCGCCGGGATCGTTGGCCGTTTGAAAAAAACAGAAGCGCGGAGGCAGCATAAAGGTCTTGTTGAAGCACAT
>CAYPAH010000204.1:0-3007 GCA_964408655.1 uncultured Oscillospiraceae bacterium
ATATATACCACATATATTATAGTGGAAAATCCGCCGCCTTGTCAACGCGGCGGGGCGTATTGCGGGGCTTTGCAAACTATATTTTGCTTTCGGCATAGGCAATGGGTTATAATACGGCGTATGAAGCTGCATTTATTCAGACATGCACCCAGAAGAAACGCTCCCGCCGCAAGAGGCGCAAGGAGATGGGCTCTGCTTTCAAGGCTTGAAGGAAAGCATTGGCGGCGAATATTCATTCTTCTTGGCGCGGCGCTGCTTATTCTTATTATAGTGCTTCTTTCCCGCGCGGAGCCCGGCGCGATGAACAGCGCCGAGATAAAAACCGTGCAGGAACGGGGCGTTTTGCGCGTGGGCGTTAGAAACGACATGCCGAACATGGCCTATAACGGCGAGGGCATGGAAATAGAGCTTGCCGACCTTCTCGCGCGGCGAATGCTGCCCGACATACCCGCGGGCAACAGCATACGCTATGTTGAGGTGAACGCGATGAATGTGGACGCCAAGACTGCCGACGGCCAGATAGACGCGGTGATAGCCCTTATGCCCAACAGCAGCACCAGCGGCAAATATGTTTATTCGCAGCCCTATTATGAGGATAAGTGCTATTTCATCACCGCCGTTGGCACCGAAAAGCTTGTGCTTCAAGGCATAAGCGCGGGCTATGTGCAGAATACGCCGGAGGAGAGCGTGCTCACGCGATATGTCACGGAGCGGCCTTCTTCAAATATCACCATGATAAAATTCGCTTCATATCCCGATATGCTGACCGCTATAAGGCATGGCCGCGTGGATGTTGCGCTTATGACGCAGCTATATATCGAAAGATATCTGAACGAAACGGCGCTCAATCCCGATTCGCTGATACCTTATAAGCTTTACAGCTTCCGCGTTAGCGGAGTGTCCCCGGGAGCGGTGCAGTATGCCATCGCCGCCCCGACCGACACGCCCGCCATTGCGACCGTTGCGAACCTCATGCTTGAGGATATGAAAGAGAATGGCTCGCTCGCAAGGCTTTATGAAAAATACGGATTGAATCTGCCGGATTTTCTAAAAGAGGATGAATAATAAGGCATAATAATAAACCGCCTTATTGTGCAAAAATCCGGAAAAACGAAAAATAGAGCATATAAAAACTGTGCAAATGATCGTATTTGCACAGTTTTGATGTTTAGAAAAGCCTGGCTTATATTATCGCCATCAGTACGGGCACGACCACAAAGCACGAAAGCGTGCTGAGCGCGGTGCCCAGCGCCGCATAGCTTTCGTCGGCGCCGCAGTCGGCCGAAAGCACGATCACCTGCGTCATAACGGGCATGGCGTGCTCGATGATGAGCACGTTTCGGGCAAGCCCGTCTATTGCGAAAAGCTTGCAGAAGATCACGCATAAGATCGGGGAAAGCACAAACCTCAAAAACAGCATGACCGCAAGAGAACGGTCTATTTTCAGATTTTTCAGCCCTATGTCATATATGACGAAGCCGGTGAACACCAGCGCAAGGGGCGTCACGGTGTTGCCCATATAGCTTGAAAAGCGAAGCACGAAGGCGGGCAGCTCTACATTCATAAGTATCAGCGCTACGCAAATGAAAATAGCGCATATCGGCGGCTTAACGATGCCCTTTATCGCGGCAAGGGGATCTATCCGCGCGCTTTCCGCGTGTCCCGAATAATTGAGCATACCTACGCAGACTATCTGGAAAAAGCTTGTGTTTATAAGAAAATAGCAGAGCACATAAAAAACGCAGCCATGGCCGAAAAGCCCGACGCACATAGGATAGCCGATGAATATGGAGTTTGACACGCAGCTCATTGCCACAAAAACACCAAGCTTGCGCCGTTCAAGCTTTAAAAGCCTTGCAAGCAGAAGCGTTATGAAAAAGTTGAGTATAACGGCGCAAAGCGGCGCAAGCAGCAATACGCCGGAGCTTGTGAGCATATCGCGGGTGACGACGCCCATAAGATTCGTTATGCACATGCAGGGCATGGCAAGGTTGATGATGTATTTCACGAGAAAGTTTTTGTTTTCCCGCGTCATCCAACCCATCGCGCCGCAAAAATAGCCCGCCGCCGCCATGAGAAGTATCAGGGCGACGGCGGAGATCGAGTCAAGAAAGCCTTGCATTATTTGATCTTTTTGCACTCCAGATAGAAGCGTTTTTCCTGTGCCTCGCCCATGGAAAAGGTCTTGCGGGGCAGTGCGCCGTCAAATACGACGGTGGGGAAGAGCTTGCTCTTGTGCATCGGCGGCAGAGTGAAGCCCATGTTGCCTTCCTTGGTGCCAAGCTCAAAAACGACGTCCTCGCCGTGGATGTAATCTATGGTGACGCCGGGCATTTCCTTTAGCATGGCGTCCAGAGCGTTTTGTAGGGTGCCTACCTCAAGCTGAGAGGAGGGGGCGGTCACCTTGAGGAAGCCGTATTTGCCGGAGGCGACGAAGGGCAGGATATGCGCGTCCTTCTGCTCAGCCTCTTTCATGGCCTTGCCGACCTCTGTTTTTGAGTTGAAGAAATGCACAGAGCAAAGGCCGTTGTCTTCATCCAGCTTCTTTTGCAGATAGCTTATCGCCTTATCGGGATCGAGATTGAAGAGCACACGGTGGATGGGCTCGAAGATTATGCCGTCGTCGTGTACGTTTTCAAGCTCGACAAGGCAGAAGCGCGCGGGATGGTTTTCGCGTTCCTCCGCAGAAAGACCCTCTTTCAGCTTTTCCCAGCTTGCCTTTGCGGTTGCGAAGGAGTGATTGCCGTCGCCCATCGCAAAGAGCAGGGGAGGCTGGTCGTCGCCGTACTGCTTGGAGAATTTTTCAGGATCGACAAGCGCGTCGAGAGCGTTCAGCACGAGGTTGATAAGCGCGTCGTTTTTAAAGAACCAGCCCTGCACATGGCCGCCGCCCTGCATAAGCTCAAAATCATAACGCTCGCTTTGCTTGTCGGCTTCGCCCATCAAGGGCTCTATAACGGTCTTTTCGGGATCGTCGATCAAAACGAGTATATGCGGCATCTCCAGC
>CAYPAH010000205.1:0-2999 GCA_964408655.1 uncultured Oscillospiraceae bacterium
GAGGAAGCCGTGCGCATCGTTTCGGCGCTTGCCCGCTTCTTCAGGCTCAGCCTTTCCGGCAGCCGCAATATAATCCCCGTGAACGAAGAGCTTGAGCAGGTGCGCAATTATCTGATGATTCAGGAAATGCGCTACAAAAATAAATTTACCTATAAGATAGACGCCGATCCCGACACCCTCTCCCTTTCCGTTATCAAGCTCGTGCTTCAGCCCGTGGTGGAAAACGCGATCTATCACGGCATGGAATTCATGGACGGCGACGGTGAAATATCGATACGCGCCCACAGGGAAGGCAATGATCTTTATCTTATCGTCAGCGACAACGGGCTTGGAATGCCGCCCGATGTGCTTGACAAGCTGCTTGAAAGACCCGCTGCCATACACAGCAGCAGCAAAGGCTCAGGCATAGGACTTTGGAACGTGAATGAGAGAATAAAGCTCTATTTCGGCAATAATTACGGTTTGAGCATTGAAAGCGAGCCTGACGAGGGCACCTCCGTTACGCTGCATCTGGCAGCTATACCCTACGGAGAAATGGAGGAAAAATAATGGGACGCATAGAAAAAACCATTTTCATCTTGCTGCTCGCGATACTGCTCTCTCTAACCGCGGTGTTGCTTGTGCAAAGCCTGTCTCCCGAAGAAAACGAGGGCATACACAGCGTGTCCGTGCTCGTTGACGAGCTTGGCGACTATTCGCGCCTTGGCATGGATAAAGCGGCGCTTGATAATAATCTCGACGTGCATTATGTTTCGGGCTATGGCGAAAGCGCCGCGCAGCAGTGCGAATATCTTCAGCGCGAAATTGAAAACGGCGTTGACGCCGTTATCGTTTCGGCTCCGGACGCGGCGTATCTTTCATCCTGGCTGGACAGTGCGCATGTTTCCGTGCCGGTCATATCCATTGGCGACAAGATCCTCTCCTCCGCCATCACCTCATATGTTTCTCCCGATAATCTTGAGCTTGGCCGGATGCTTGGCGAAAAAATGATGACCGCTCCCTCTAATTATCCTTTTCTCATTCTTCTTGAGTTCGACAGCCTTCCTCATATTCTTGAGCGCTGCGAGGGCTTGACCTCCGCCTTTCGCGAGGCCGGGCGCACCGTTGAATGCCGCTTTGTTGAAAACAGCTCGGAGGCGATATCCGACATCATGCTCAAGCGCCGCGCCACCTGCGTCGCCGTGCTTGACGAAACTATGCTAAGCTCCCTGTGCGGTGGCTGCCGCTTTTACGACATGCTCTTTGGCGTAGGCTACAGCAATGAGATACGTCCCGAGCTTGAAAGCGGGCGCATTCAGGCTTTAGCGGTATACAGCAGCTTTGACGAGGGCTATGTGAGCATGTCTATTGCGGCGCAGGCTGTTGGAACGCCCGGTTTGCAGGATCGCCGCCTTGATTGTTATTTGGTAGATAAAAATAGTATGTACGAATCCCCGCAAGAGCAGATATTGTTCCCCATTTCATAATCGCAAGAGGTGGAAAGATGAAAAACGGAAGCCTATATAAAGTAATACTAGCGGCTATTTGCATCGTTATCGCTGTGGTTTTGCTCGCCCTTTCGGGCATGAAGGACGAATCGGTGGACGACACGCTCAAAATAGGCGTAATGGTCTATTCCGGCGACGACACCTTTATTTCCAACATGATGAATTCGCTAAAACGCATCGCCGCGGAGTATGAGCAGGAGACCGGCACGCGCATAAATCTCAACATACTCGACGCGAAGGAGAGCCAGGCGACGCAAAACGACCAGGTAGGGCGCTGCATAGCTCTTGGCTACGATGTGCTCTGCGTCAATCTTGTAGACAGGACCGACGCGGCGCGGGTGATATATCAGGCTATGGACGCAGATATCCCCGTGGTGTTTTTTAACCGCGAGCCGGTTCAGGGCGACATTCAAAAATGGGACAGGCTGTGCTATGTGGGCGCCGACGCGCGCGAATCCGCCGTGCTTGAAGCTTCAATAATCGTAGACGCATATAAAAACGACCCCGCAAGCATAGATACGAACAGCGACGGCGTTATACAATACGTTATACTTGAAGGGGAAAGCCGCCATCAGGACACTGTGATACGCACAGAGGTCTCTGTTCAAACGCTGAAGGATCGCGGCTTGAAGCTTGAAAAGCTGGACGGCGGCATAGCGAACTGGAACCGCAGCCAGGCCGCCGCGCTTGCCGAGCAGTATTTTTCGATATATGGCGAGCAGATAGAGCTGATGCTTTGCAACAACGACGATATGGCGCTTGGAGTGGTAGATACCGTTGATCGCATGGGGCTTCATTTTTCAAACATCGTCGGCATCGACGCTACCCCGCCGGGGATGCAGGCGGTGGACGAGGGCAAAATGCTCGGTACGGTATCGATAGGCTACGAAGGGCAGGCAAACGCGATCTTCGACATAGCCTGCGCCATGGCCACAGGCCGGGATTTCAGCGAAAAACATCCTTTGCGCGGCGATGGCTCGGTGCGCGTTCAGCAATATGTATATACAGGAAAATCTTAGACCTATATAAATAAAAATTTTAACACAGAAGAATTTTAATATAAATGAACCGAAAATCTTATGTCAATAATATACCGTTCGCTTTAAAATAAAGATGCTGGTGAAAACGCCGGCACACATCAAAACATTTCTATAGGAGGAAAACACACGATGAAAAAACTGTTAGTATTTGCGTTGGTTTGCGCTATGGTTCTGTCCATGGTCGCTTGCGCAGCCCCCGCCGCCGCTCCCGCAGCTGAGCCTGCCGCTCCCGCTGCCGAGCCCGCCGCTCCCGCTGCCGAGCCCGCTGCCGAACCCGCCGCCGAGGCCAAGACCTATAAGGTAGGCGTGTGCATCTATAAGTTCGACGACAACTTCATGACCCTTTATCGTCAGGAGCTCGAGAGCTATCTTAAGTCCCTCGAGACCGACACCGTTAAGTATGACGTCACCGTCATGGACGGCAAAGGCGACATGGCCGAGCAGACCAACCAGATCGATACCTTCCTCGCAC
>CAYPAH010000206.1:0-2994 GCA_964408655.1 uncultured Oscillospiraceae bacterium
AAGCCCCATGCCCCTATGAGCATACAGCTTCTTTATTATGCCGATCCCGAGGGGCGCAAGACATATGAACGCACGATATTATTGCTGCTGAGCATAGCGGTACACAGGCTTTTTCCTGAGATAACCGCGCGGATGCAGGTGAGATATGCGATAGGCGGGGGATTATATGTTACTCTTGCAAAGACCCCCTCGCTTTCAGAGCAGGATGTGCTTTCGCTGGAGGGTGAAATGCGCCGCCTTGTGCGCGCGGCAACTCCGCTGAAACGCCGCAGGCTTACCATAGATCAGGCAAACGAAATATTTGAGAAAAACGGGCAGCCGGATAAGATCAAGCTGCTGAAATGGCGCAAGTTCAACTATTTCGATGTATATGGCGTTGATGAAATAGTGGATTATTTCTATGGCGAAATGCTCCCCGATACCGGTTACGCGGATGTTTTCAGACTGAGCTATGTGGAAAATGACGCCTTTGTGCTGCTTTTGCCGCGCCAGGATGCGCCAGACGCAGTGGCGGAATATAGAGAAAGCCCGAAGCTGGCGCAGGTATTTGCCCAGTCCGAGGAATGGAACGAGCTTATGGAATGCAGCACCGTTTACGATTTGAATACGCAGATCGAATCGGGAAGCGTGCGTAAGCTGATAAGGGTGAACGAAGCCTTGCATGAGCGGCGCTATGCCGCCATAGCGGACGCTATTTTGAATAAGGGAGCGCACGCCGTTATGGTGGCGGGCCCAAGTTCTTCGGGCAAGACGACAAGCGCGCACCGCATAGCTACGCAGCTTCATGTTATGGGGCATAAGCCGGTGCTGCTTTCGCTTGATAATTATTATAGAAATCGCTGTGATCTTATACCGGATGAAAACGGCGAATATGATCTGGAGAATATCGAAGCTCTTGACATCGACCGTTTCAGCGATGATATCATGCGCCTGTTAAAGGGAGAAACTGTCGATACGCCTATATTTGATTTCAAGACTCAGCGCAGGGCTGAAAAGGGGAGAACGATAACGCTGTCAAAGGATAGGCCAATGATAATCGAAGGCATACATGGTTTGAATCCCCGTATGCTTGGCGGCGAGATAGACGAGGCGGATGTTTACCGCGTTTATGTTTCGGCCTTGACTACGCTTAATCTCGACGATCATAACCGAATAAGCACTACCGATATACGCCTGCTCAGAAGACTGGTGAGAGATTACCGCACGCGCGGCTCTTCAATGGAAAGAACGCTTTCCATGTGGGCAAGCGTAAGACGTGGCGAGGAAAAATGGATATTCCCCTATCAGGAAAATGCGGATTCATTCTTCAACACTACGCTCGTGTATGAAATAGCGGCTTTGAAGCCCTATATCTATCCGCTGCTGAAGGCTGTTTCAGAGGAAAGCGCATATTATTCAATGGCTAACGGCCTTGTAAAATTCCTCAATTATTTTCTTGAACTCGATACCGAGGTCGATGAAATACCGCCGACTTCTATACTGTGCGAGTTCATAGGCGGCTGTACGTTTTATGAAGATAAGCCGCTGCCAAGATGATCTGACAAAAAAATCCGGCGCATCTGCACCGGATTTTTGTTGTAGCGGATATACTCAAGCGTCTTGTATAAGGCGCTGCTTCCATTCGCCGCGAGCCCATCTGACGCGAAAAATGATCGCGCGTGATATTTCGTCAACCGAAAAGGCCAGCCACATTCCTACGAGGCCGAGGCCGCAGGGTATGCAAAGCACATAGGCAAGCCCAACGGCAATGAGCCATTGGCTCGCAATGCCGATGAAAACAGGAAAACGAACGTCGCCCACGGCCTGTAGATTTCTCACCAGCACGATATTATAACAGCGCCCGAATTCGAGAAAGACCTCTATCATCAATATCTTCTGCCCAAGCTCGATTATTCGCGGGTCGGCGGTAAGCAGGGATATGATAGGCTTGGCGAAAATGCATATCAATATGGTTATGGCTATGGTGATCGGCGTGAAAATACGCAGTATGCGACGGCATTCTCTGTCGGCCTCGTCATATTCATGCGCGCCAACATGATAGCTAATTATGATCTGCCCCGCTTCGGAAACAGCCACGATAAGCATGTAGCAGATCTGCGCGAACATTATGCAATACATGCGGGTGGTTACGACATAGGTTCCAAGCGAATTTATGAAAACCAGTCCCGCCATCTGCGAAAAGTTGTATGATAAACTCTCTCCGCCCGCGGGTACGCCGATGGCAAGCAGCTTATTGAGAAGCTGTCTGGGGAAGGGGCGCAGTTCGCGCAGGCTAAGGCTCGCTCCCTTGACATAACGGAAGAAAGCCGCTGCGACAAGGATCATGCCGATAGTGCGGCATATGCTCGTGGAAAGCGCCGCACCGGAAGCGCCAAGCTCGGGAAAAACGCCTATGCCGTAAATAAAAGCCGCGTTTCCGAGTATGTTGACGATGTTTATTATTCCGGTTACAAGTGTGATGATACCCATTCGCGCATGTGATCTGAGAAAAGCGCTGAAGGTGAGCATCAGCGCGTGAAACGGCAGCGAGAGCGCGGTGATGCTGAGATAGGCGCGGGCTTCGGGCATAAGCTCATCCGACACCTTGATAAGCCGCAGCAGCGGCGTGCCGAGCGTCAATATAAGTATGCAGAGCACGCAGCCAAGCGCAAAATTCAGCAGTACCGAAAGAGAATAAAGCTGGCGCACGCTTTGCTCATCCTTTGCGCCAATATAACGGCTGATAAGAATGGTGGAAGCGAGATTGACGACGGTAAACGCCAGCAGCAATATCGTCATTATCTGGTTGGCGTTGCCAACAGCGGCGACAGCCGTTGAGTTATAACGGCTTAGCATGATCTGGTCTACATTGCCGACGAGTATCTGCAAAAACAGCTCGATAAATATAGGCCATGTCATTTTGAGCAGTGAATATTGGCTTATGTCGCGCTCCTTCATGCTTATCATCCTTTCTTAATCAATGCAGGCTATTATAACATGACTGCGCGAGAAGGC
>CAYPAH010000207.1:0-2988 GCA_964408655.1 uncultured Oscillospiraceae bacterium
GATTCTGTTTTCGTCACTCAATGTCTTTCCGCTCCTTATTTATCTTAGCAATTTGTACGACCCTGTCCCCGTGATCCACTCCGAGAACCGCTTCAAATTTAGGTATGTTTTCCACATCCACGGATATAAACTCATTGATGCGGTGGTGCGTGCAGAGTATATCGCCCACCTGCAACGAAAGAAGCTCTTTCATTTTTACCCGCTCCGTTTTAAGGCGGGCTTTCAGATCGACCTCTGTTTGCAGAACATAAGCCTCCAGCAGCGGATTCGGCTCCTGATCCTGCACGCGGCTGTGATCTCCTATCGTCCATGCCACGCTGGTTAAACGCTTTGCGATAGGCTGAAGCAGGAAATGCGGCATACATATCGTCATCATATCCTCTACGGCGTCGATATGTATATTCATCGTGATTATGGCGGAGGGCTCGTTCGCAGCCGTTATCTGAGTGAACTGCGGGCTCGTTTCTATTCTATCGAGCTTGGCGTGTATAACGGCCACCTTTTCCCATGCGGTGTCAAAAACCTCCATGCATTCATAAAGCACGTTTCGCATAACGGCAAAGTCTATCTCCGTAAACGCCTTTATGTCGCCCTCATAACCCGCCTCGCCGCCGAAAAGACGGCTGATGATGCCGTATACCACCGTGGAGCTCATTTGCAGGATTATCGAGCCCTTGAGCGGAGAAACAGACATGACGGAGATCAGCGTGGGCTCGGGGATGGAGTTGTTGAACTCGCCGAACAGCCTTTCTTCAACGGAAGCGACCGACACCTGACACATGGTGCGAAGCATACCCGTAAGTCTTGTGGAAAGGACGGTGGAAAAGCTGTCAAAGAGAGTTCTGAGCGTGCGTATCTGATCCTTGGAAAACTTATTCGCGGTGCGAAAATCATAGGGCTTCACCACGGAGGCGTCTTTATCCTCCTGGCTTGCACCTGCCGCGTCTACGCCCGTATTCAAAGAATTCAGCAGCGCATCTATTTCACTTTGGCTCAATACGTTGGACAATCCGTTTCTCCCTCCGGCTCTTCGCCGTGTTTACTGCATTACAAACTCTACAAAATATACCCTGAGCACAGTGCCCTGTCCGGAAATATCAACGCCCTTGTCGCTCAGCTCGTATTCCGGCCTGGGCTCGCTAAGCTGCGCATCCAGCGCGCGGTTGAGCTCCGTTTGTATTATTTCTGCCATTCTATCAAGAGTGTCGGCCTGCTCGTATATCTCTATTTCCTGACTGCGCATTATTTTGAGGATGGTATCTCTTATCATATTGTTTGAGGCTACTACCCTCTCCTGATCCGCCTGACGTATTTGCAGCATGACGTTCAGTTTTATAAGCGACTCGGTGCCGTATATATTCGTTACGAAAGCCTCGCCCGGTGAATATTCCGTGGTCGCAACGGGCTTGGTCGATTTATTCTGGCTTACGAAGAAGAAGACCGCCGCTGCCGCCAGCACCAATATCAGCGAGATAATGATTATAAGTACCGTTTTTTTATTCATTTGCTTCTTCCCCCTTAACATCCGCAAGTGTGATTATTTTTTTGCGCAGCACGAATTCCACGCGCCTGTTGTTTTGTTTTCCCTCTTCGGTCTCGTTTGTGTCTATAGGATGATATTCGCCGTAGCCTACGCCGAGTATCATCTCGCTCGGTATTCCGTCGCTCTCCTCCAGATAACGCGCCACATTGTTCGCGCGCTCGGATGAAAGCTCGCGGTTATCCGCATATTGTGCGTTGTTTATCGGCACATTGTCCGTGTGCCCTTCAATGTTTATCTCCTCTATCGCGCTGAGCGAATGCACGAACACTCCGCCAAGCTCCGCAAGCGTTTCTTTGGCGTCGTCCCTTATCTCGGCATGTCCCGAATCGAATAAAAGTCCCGAGGTCACGCGAAGATATATGCTCTCGGTGTCGCGGTCAAGATAAAGCATGTTTTCTATGCCGTTCGCCTTTATGTAGCTTTGCAGCGAATCATAAAGATCGCCAAATTCCGCCTCCACCGCCTGATAAACAGGGCTTGAGATAAGCTCGCTCAGCTCGTCGGTCGTCATTACCATGACGCCTCCGCCCGCAAGCGCCGCCAGAGCCTCTTCCTCCTCCTTGCCCTTTTCCTTTCTCGCTTTGGGATTTATCTGCGCAATAGGTTTAACGAACTTAAAAGCGGGGTCGTTGCCCACATCCGTCGATATCGCGGCCTGCTTGGGAGGCGCTCCCGTAAAGGATTCTACGATCTCAGCCCATTTTCCTGCATTGATCGTGGAAAAAGAATATAAAAGAACAAAGAATGTCAACAGCAGCGTTACCATGTCGCCGTATGTGTCCATCCAGTTTGCGCCGCCGCCCTGATCGCTTGGTGCCTGTCTTCTTGCCATTCGGCCTCTCCTTTTTCCTCCGCGTTATTTATTCCTTGCCTTCGTCCTCTTTCTTTTTGTCGAGCCTGTCCGCCAGTATCGCCTTTTCTCTTGTGGAGATAAAGGATTCCAGCTTGTCGCGGATAAGCCGTGGATGCTCGCCATCCTGTATTGAAAGTATTCCTTCTATCATCATTTCGTTCTGCATCTGCTCATAGGCCGTGAAGGTGCCCAGCTTTTTCGCCAGCGGCGTAAATATGAGGTTCGCGAGTATACAGCCGTAAAAGGTCGTTACCAAAGCGACGGACATAGCCGGCCCCAGCGCGTCGGAATCGTTCAGATTGAGCAGCATAACGATAAGTCCTATCAATGTTCCTATCATACCGAAAGCAGGCGCGCAGGCCGAAGCGTTCAAAAGCACGCCTATGCACCGGTTATGACGTTCCTGAATATAATATGCCTCCGTCTCCATTACGCTTTTAACGAGATCGGAGTTGGATCCGTCCACTATGAGCATTATTCCCTTGCGCAAAAACGGATTATCTATCGTTTCAAGCATGTCCTCCAAGGCCAGAAGTCCGTTCTTACGCGCGGTGTTTGCAAGCTCGATGATCTGCTCGATATTGTCTGTCGG
>CAYPAH010000208.1:0-2987 GCA_964408655.1 uncultured Oscillospiraceae bacterium
CGCTTGGCAAAGCCGTCCTCGCTTTGAAAAAGCGGCGCGGCCTGCCTTAAAACTTCGGCTGTGTTGCCAAGCCTGTGCTGCAAAAGCGAAAGATCCGCCTGAACGCGCTGCTTTTCGCGCTCACTTTTTTCATAGGGAAGGCGGGAAATAAAGCTCTTGGGTATCATGGCATAAAAAACGAGCGCAAGGCTGACGCTTCGCATATCCAGCGTTTTTGAAAGCAGAGTATAAAGAAGAAAGGCCGCGCTGAAAAAAGCGCCTGCCACGCCCCATTTGCCTAAGCGCCTTGCCGCCGCTCCGGAAAGCGCGCATATAGAAAGACTCCCGGCGAGAGCGGGCTCAAAGCCGCCGAAAACACAGCCGGAAGCGAGAATGACGGCGACAGCGGCCGTTTCTACGCCGCGAACGGAGGCGGCGAGCAAAAGAAACAGACAGGCGGCGGTCACGCCGAAGGAGATCCCGCCTGCTTGATAAGGACAGAGCGCAAAAGAAAAAAACGCGGCTGTGCCTGTGAGACAGAGAAGCTCGGCGTCGGAGGGCCTGCGATCCTGAAAAATGCATTTTGCCGATCTGAGAGCACCCGTGACGCAAAAAGCCGACGCGCCGGAGAGAGCAAGATTAGAAAGTCCCGTCATAAGCATGTCCGCATTCCCCGCATAAAAAACGGGTATGGTGAAGCACCAGCCTGCGCAAAGGGAAAGCAGCTTGGCCGAAGCGCGCGGCGTCTTATCGAGCAGTTTGGCGCAGCAAAGGCAGATCCCAAGAAACATAACGCAGAGAGCCTGAGGATAAGCGCCGCTTAGCAGCGAGCCGGAAAGCGCGCCGATAAAAGCACCGGCAGGGTGGCCCGCCATCCAAAACGCGGCGGCGCCCGCCGAGCCAAGCGGCGTTATCTGCCCCGGAACGAGAGCAAAACAGAAGCAAACGAGAAGCCCCGCCGCAAAATAATAAAACGCGGCGGCACGGCAGTATGGCAATAATTTATTCTTATATCTTATGACCCATTCAGGCATTGATCGTTTACATCCTTCCTGTGAGTAGGCTTCACAGATAAGAATACGGCGCTTATAGTGCGGAAAGCGTTGAAAAAGCGGCGCGTTTTATGACAATTCACAGGGGAATAGCGCGTTACGCCCATACTTGTTTGATATGCTCTTTACTAAATGATATACTTACACTAACAATGCGCCTTAGCTTTGAAAAAGGAAGGAAAAACTTATGTTTAACGCTCAGTGTCTTTCACAGGAACAGAACAAGCTTCGTTTGGCGGCGGCTTCGCCGCAGGTGATGCCGGGAGATATCCGCTTTAACACCAAAGCCGTGATCGAGGCGATACGGCGTGCCGAAAGCGTAAGGGCCGATTATCTCGTGCTTCCTGAAATGTGCCTTACCGGCGCTACTCTGGGCGCGCTATATGAATATGACACGATACTCAGCGCGGCGGCGGACGCGCTTATCGAGATATGCGCGGCGGTCTGCATGACCAAGGTCACGGTGAGCGTGGGACTGCCATACCGCATAAGCGGACAGGTGCAAAGCTGCGCCGCTATCTTAAGGGGCGAAAGAGTGTATGCGATATTGCCGCTGAAACATAATGTGACCCCCTTCGGCTTTAAGCCTTCGCTCAGGCTTCAAAACGCGCAGATGCTAACACCTATACGTTCGTTGCAGGTGATCGGCGGCGGTGCGGTGTTTGAAGGAGGCGGACTTTCCGCGGGCGAGGTCGCGCTCGTGCAGTCTTCGGCTAACGCCACGAGCTTCAGCCTGCGCCGCACAGAGGAGGCTTTGCGCCTTTGCAGCGCGAGAACAGGGGCGGCTATAGCCTACGCCGCGCCAAACAAAGGCGAGAGCGGCACTAATTTTGTGTTTGACTCATATTGCGCGATAGCCGCCGGCGGCGAGATACTCGCCTGCGATTCTATGAATTGCGACAGCTTCGCGTATTCCGACGTTGATCTTGGCTCGCTTTGCCCCTTTGAGCCATTTGCGCGTATCGCGCCGCAGGAATCATATCTGCCAAAGGATGAGTCTCTTGCGAAAGAGGATTGCCTTCGCATACTGGAGCTGCAGGCGGCGGCGCTTGAAAGACGCGCAAAGCATATTGGCAGCAAGGGCTTTGTTATAGGCGTATCGGGAGGCTTGGACAGCGCCTTGGCGCTGCTTGCCGCCGCGAGGGCTGCCCAGATGATGGGACTTGAAAAAAACAAGGTGCTGGGGATATCCATGCCGGGCTTTGGCAGCTCAAAGCGTACGCGGGGCAACGCGCAGCTTCTTGTTGAGGCATTGGAAGCCGAATACAGAGAAATAGACATAACGGAAGCCTGCCGCCTGCATTTCAGGGATATAGGGCATGACGAAAACGAACACAATGCGGTCTTTGAAAACACACAGGCCAGAGAGAGGACGCAGATACTTCTTGATATTTCAAATAAAGAGGGTCTTCTTGACGTTGGCACGGGCGATCTTTCCGAGGCGGCGTTGGGATGGACGACCTTTGGAGGAGATCATTTGGCGCAATACGGCGTGAACGCTTCAATACCAAAGACGGTGATACGCCGCGTGGTCGCGGCGGCAAAAGAGCTTTTTCCCGCGGCGGCAAAGGTATTGCAGGATATTCTTGATACTCCGGTCAGCCCCGAACTGCTTCCAACGGATAAGGCGGGGGAGATATCGCAAAAGACGGAGGAACTGATAGGCTCTTATGAGCTTCACGATCTGTTTATATATGAAATGCTCGTAAATAAAAAAGGCCCGAAGGCCATATTCGAGCTCGCCTGCGACAGGCTTGATTTTTCAAGGGAAGAGATATACAGAGTGCTTGGCATCTTTCTCAAACGCTTTTTTGCCCAGCAATTCAAACGCTGCTGCGCTCCCGAGGCTCCGGCGATACTCGTTTCGCTTTCTCCCGTCTGCTTCCCCTTCCCCTCGGATATGAGGGCGGATGCCTTTATGCATGAGTATGAGGATATAAAGCTTTAAATCAGTGT
>CAYPAH010000209.1:0-2894 GCA_964408655.1 uncultured Oscillospiraceae bacterium
TCTCTTTGATGCACTATATAGTTTTCAAGGTGCTACGCTCGCTTCGCTTTTGTTTGTTGTTTCTCGCGAGCACGTTGATTATTCTAACAAAGTTCGCGCAGGAACACAACGCGCCGTTTTGACGTTTATCGTTTATTTTCAGCTTACATTTCCCTTAATTTAATTTAGCATTAACATTTTCCTATCATTTGTTTAAATGCTCTCGTTTTCTCTTATTTTCTTATCAAGTCTAAATTTATTATTGCCCTTAAAAGTTGTCCCCATTTTATCCACCGCTTTTTCCCCCAAAATGCCCATTTTTCGGCTCTAAATATATTTAATTATAGACAAAAAAGGCTCCTGAAAAAGCGGAATTCCGCCGTTTTGAGTTTTCGCACTGCAAAAATGAGCTCCCGCCGTAAAGCGGAAGCTCATTTATATCAGTTGTGTTTAACGAAGACGTTTTTTTATCAGCCGACCTTATGCAGGAAGAAGTAGAGGCGCTCGCCGGCCTTGCTGCTGTCCGTGCCGCAGGTGACGATGGTGAGCAGCTTATCGTTGGTGCCTACCTGCACGCCAAGATCGATCTCGGACTTGCCGATCTCGCTGTCTATCCACGCGCGGATATCATCCTTGCTGCGAACCTTATTGGTGTAAAGGGTATCGAGCTTATCCGACCAACCCCAGTCATCTTCATCGGTGTCGAACCAGATGTTGTTATACAGGGTGTCGATATTGGTCTTTTCAGTGTCCTTAGTGGTGGCATAGACGGCGAAGATCTCCCAGAGTCCCTCTTCACCCAATATGTTCAGATCCCACACGCGACCCTTATAGGTCTTGAGATCCGGCAGATCCGCGCCAAGCTCGGCTCCGCACTTTTCATACATACAGGTCGTTCTGCCCAGATTCTTGTCATAGATATGGTGCAGATCGTGGAACATAGCGGTGGGGTCGCCCGGCTGCTCGGCAGCGCGCTTACGGTTGTTATGCGCCGTGAAGGAGTAGAACTGTCCCTGACGGGCTTCATTATAATACATATAGACAGCGCCGGTGGCGTCCTTCTTGTTGTCCCAGGTATAATAGTTGTAATGATAGTCCTTTGTGGCCTTCATTATCGGGAAATCGATCATTGTGCCCGGAATGGTGATCCAGCCCGTGACGTCCCCGTTGGTCGCTTTGGCGGTGGAGATCTTTTCATTATAAGTATCTCCGCCCGTAGCGCTGCGGAACTGCGGAATGATCTGGGTGGGATCGGCTATATAGGCGTCCACGGCGTCAACAGAGCTCTTCATAACCTCTCCGGTAAGTCCAACATAGATGCTGGCCGCCGCAAGCTGCATGGGATCAAGCTGATTGTTGCCAAGTATGTGGTTGTTGATAGCGCCCGAGTCGTTGGCGTCGATAAGGCCGTCGCCGCTCACGTCGCCGCGAACAACGATAGTGCCGATGGATTCGCCGTTGATGAAGGCTTCGGCTCCGGTGAATATCGCTTCGTCAGCGCCGAGTATGGCGCGCTCGGTAGAGCCTGGCTCGGCCGCTTTCTTGAGCTCGGCGGAGCTTGCGTTATAGATATCGTTCAAAATATCCATTACACGCTGTGCCTTCATGCCGGGCGCAAAGCCGATCAGATAACCGTTATCGCTATAGGGACGAAGCTCCCATGCGCCGGTGCGAAGCTGAAAACTATCGTTATTGCCAAGGCCGTTCACCTTGCCGTCATAGAGCATGACGAGCGCATGGTTCGCGCCCGCGCTTGCGTTAACGGCGGTGGTTATAGCGCTCACATCATCAGCCGCGTCGGTAACGACTGTGCCGTCCGCCTTTACGCCAACGGTGATGGTGTCGCCGGCCGCGATATCAACGAGATTGTTCCATGCGGAGAGAGCCTGAGAGCCGGTAGTAAGGGCAGTTCCGTCGGCCTTGACCGCAACTATGGAGTTATTGTTCGTGTCTATGGCGATAACGCCGCTCCAATCGGGGGCGTTCACGTCGCCGGTGGCGACTACAGTCCCGTCGGCCTTAAGACCGACAGTGTGGTTGCCCGCCGCCGCGATATCAACGATATCCGTCCATGCGGCGGTGTCGCCCGCGCCCGTGGTCACGACTGTTCCGTCCTCTTTAAGACCCGCCACATGCGCCGAGCCTGCCGCAACGCGCTTGATGCCCGTCCAGCCTGCCGCCGCGCTCTCGCCGGAGGCGGTATTGCCCGCAACGACGACCGTGCCGTCTTCTTTCACGCCGACGGAGATCTTATCGCCCGCCGCCGCGTAGATTATATTCGTCCATGCGCCAACGTCGCACTGTCCGTCGGTATTCTGTCCGCTGGCTACCACCGTGCCGTCCGTACGCACGCCGATGGTGTGGGTAAGACCCGCCGCCGTCATGCCGCTGCCATATCCCTTTTCACCTATCTCTACCTCTGCGGGAGGCGCGGAAACCTCGGGAGTATCATTGAAATCGATAATGTCCACGGTTTCAGATTCATTGCTTTTACAGCCGGAAGCTATGGCTGCCAGCGATAAAAGAACCAGCAATATTGCAACGAACTTCTTCATTGTATTTCCTCCAAGTCAAAGATGTCCTTTTAATTTAGGCTATCATATCATAAATCCCCGAAACTTAATACCTTCTCGTCAGGGATTCACAATGTATTCATAAATTTGTCATTTTCAAACGCTTTGCGCCGCGCAGTGCTGTTTCCGGCCTTTCCGGAGCCGTTCGCTTACAGCACAGGCTTCATGGTCGGGATTATCCGTGCCGCAGCCTTCAAGCGCGCAGCGCTTTGCGGCGTTGCGGCGCGGTGCGCATCTGCGCTCGCCGTAAGGCGAGTATCGCAGGCGCATAATAAGATAAGATCATGCTGTTTCCGGCCTTTCCGAAATTGTTCGCTTACAGCACAGGCTTCATGGTCGGGA
>CAYPAH010000210.1:0-2884 GCA_964408655.1 uncultured Oscillospiraceae bacterium
GCCAAGCGCGTGGCGGGCTTCTTCGCCGTATTTCAACTGTTTAGCCATGATTCACTATCTCCTTTAAATTATTATTCGCTGCTTATTCTACTACCGCGAGTATATCGTTCTGCTTTACGATCACATATTCCTGACCGTCCAGCTTGACTTCGGTTCCCGCATATTTGGAAAAGATGACTTTGTCGCCCTTCTTAACGTGCATAACTACGTCTTTGCCGTCAACATTGCCGCCGGGGCCAACCGCGATAACTTCGGAAATGACAGGCTTTTCCTTGGCGCTGCCGGTGAGGATGATGCCGCTCTTGGTGGTCTCTTCCGCTTCAACATTTTTGAGCACGACTCTGTCGGCTAAAGGTTTGAGTTGCATGGTATATTGCCTCCTTGATGATTATGATTATTATAGTATTAGCATTTAGACGGTTTAGCACTCACTCAAAAGGAGTGCTAACAGAGATTATGATAACCCTCTTATCTCCGAATTGCAATAGTCAGCCATAGGATTTCACATTTGCTTTGCATTTTGTTCCAATGGCAGTGATTTTCTGTTATAATTTATAAAAATAAGCAAAACAGACGGGAGGCGCGGCATATGGAATGGACAAAGTGGGACAAACGCTTTATGGAGCTTGCGCGCACCATAGGCTCATGGTCGAGCTGCTATCAGGAAAACCGGCATATCGGCGCGGTGATAGTGAAAAACAAGCGCATACTTACCACCGGCTATAACGGCGCGCCCGCGGGAGTAGAGAGCTGCGTGGAGCGCGGAGAGTGCCTGCGCCGCAAGATGAATATTCCCTCGGGAACGCGGGCGGAGCTTTGTTATGCCATACATGCCGAGCAAAACGCGATAATACAGGCCGCGAAGATGGGCGTTTCCATAGAGGGCGCAACGATGTACTGCACGCACCAGCCCTGCGTCATTTGCGCAAAGATGATAGTCAATTCCGGCATAAGCCGCGTTATATATGCCGAGGGCTATCCCGATGAGTTTTCCCTGCAGATATTCAACATGGCGGGCGTAGAGCTGATAAGGTTTGAAGAATAAAAAAAGGCGGGCATTCCCTGTTTTTTTAGAGTATGCCCGCTTATGCTTTTCTTAGCTTACTTCACATTGATATAATCGCTGCTGACAAAGCCGTATTCGCCGCTTTGAAGCACCAGACACCATCCGTCGGTAGTAAGCAGCACCGTCAGAGCGGTGTTTTTGTTTAGCTTGCGGATAAGAGAGTGGGTAGTGGCGGGACCGCGGCGCATATTGACGGCGGACTTTGTGGTGGTGCTGTAGCCCCTGGTGCCGGCCGCTACTTCGGGAAGACCGAAGCTGCCTGCGGCGCTGAAATTTATATAAGCTCCGGAAAGATAGCCCGTGTTGTTGTTGTAAAACGCATAATACCAGTCTCCCGAACGGCCAAGAAGCTGAACGCGGGTCTCTTTGTTAAGCGTTTCTATTATCGCGCCGTTTTGAGTGTCGGGCAGGGTGCGGAAATTGACCTCGCCGTTAGTGACGCCGGCAGCGGGGCTTACGCTGCCCTCTGCCGACACGGCGGCTGAAACGCCGCTTGAAGGGAGCAATGCCGTTCCGCTCGGGGACGGCGCGGAGGCTATGCTTTGCGCGGCTGTGTCGTTGCCGCCAAGCGGACTGCCGACCATAACGTATTCAGCGCTCAAATATCCCCTCCGCATATTGTAGACCGCTTCGAACCAGCCCTTATTCAAGCCGTAGAGAACGAGCTTTGCGCCCTTGGGGAGAAGCGCGATCTTTTTTGACGAGGTAGAGGGACCCTCGCGGAAATTCACCTTTTTTATCGTTTCGCCGTAGTTTCCCGTGGCTGCGGAGGCGCTTGACGAGCCGCCGCTTATAAGCGTTGTTGTGCCCGAAGGGGACGCGCTTGCGTAGCTTGCCGTCACGTTAAGGTATTTGCCGCTTACATAACCGCTTTTTCCTCCCGCGCTCACCTTATACCAGCCGCCGCTCTCGCCGTATAGAACGAGGCTCGTTCCCTTTGAAAGAGTTGCGAGCTTTCCTCCGGCGGTAGAGGGGCTCGTGCGCAGGTTCACTTTTCCCGTGGTTATACCCGTGCCTGTAGAGCCGGAGGACGCGGCTGCGGCGGGCGTTCCCGCGCTGCTTTGACTTGCGGAACCGGTTATTTTCACATATTTTTTATAAACATAGCCATATTGACCGTCAACAAGCACATAATACCAGCTTCCGCTTTCGGATATCACGGTGACCGCCGTGTTTTTGGAAAGCTTTCGAAGCGATGTTGACGAGGTGGAGGCCTCCGAGCGCATGTTCACATTGCTGGTGCTGAGCATTCCCGCGCGCAATGAGCTTACGAGCGGCGCGCTGCCGGTCGTGGGGACGGCGCTCGTCACCGGCGCGGGAGCCGCGCTTATGGTCTGCACCTTTACATAATCGCTGTGGACATAACCATATACGTTTTCTATCGAAACATAAAGCCAATCGCCATCCTGACGGTATATGGTCACGCTGTCGCCCTTGTCGAATTTGCCGAGTATGCTCGATGAGGTGCTTGCCGACGAGCGGAAGTTGACGCTCTTTGTCGTAAGCGTGCCAAGAGCTACGGCGGAGGGCTGCGCGGGGGCGGGCATTACAAGCGGCGCGGCCGTGGGCACAGACACCGAAGGGGTTCCCGTAACATCGACATATTGCTTATATACATATGCTTCCTGCCCGTTTACGCGAACATGATACCAGCTTCCCGATTCGCCGAGTATTTCAAGCGCCGCGCCCGTGTTCAGCTTGCCATAGCTTGGAAAGCTGGTGGAAGGGCCTGAGCGGAAGTTGGTGTCGTCATAATTTATCATGCCGTAGGCTATCACGCCGCCGAGAGGCTCCGTGCCGGGCGCGGGAGTGGGAACG
>CAYPAH010000211.1:0-2862 GCA_964408655.1 uncultured Oscillospiraceae bacterium
ATATGTTCAAGGTTAGCGGACGCGGCGAGCTGCATCTTTCCATCCTCATTGAAACGATGCGCCGTCAGGATTATGAGTTTTCCGTTTCGCGCCCCAAGGTCATTATGAAGCGCGACGAATACGGCAATCTGCTTGAGCCTATCGAAGAGCTTACCGTGGACGTGCCGCAGGAATATGTCGGCGCGGTAATGGATAAGCTTGGCCGCCGCAAGGCAGATCTGGTCAATATGATCTCAGAGGACGCCGGCACCCGCCTTATGTTCCTCATTCCCGCGCGCGGACTTATGGGATATCGCAGCGAGCTGCTTACCGACACCCGCGGCAACGGCGTAATGAGCCACATCTTCCACGGCTTTGAGCCTTATAAGGGCGATATAGAAGAGCGCGAGCACGGCTCGCTTATCTGCCATGAGACCGGCGACACCTGCGGCTATGGCCTTTTCAATTCGCAGGAGCGCGGACGCATGTTCGTCGGCCCTGGCGTGCCCGTTTACGAAGGCCAGATCGTGGGCGAATGCGCCCGCAACGAGGATATCGTCGTCAACGTGTGCAAAAAGAAGCATGTCACCAACATGCGCGCCTCAGGCTCTGACGAAGCGCTTCGCCTCACTCCGCCCGTACCCATGAGCTTAGAACAGTGCATGGAATTCATCGCGGACGACGAGCTTGTCGAGGTCACTCCCCAAAGCATCCGTATGCGCAAAAAGCTGCTTTCAAAGGACGCCCGCGTAAAAGCAGGCAACATGAAAAAGCAGAGCGTCTAAAGCTTTAAAACAAAAGCGGCCGTCCGAAAAGGGCAGCCGTTTTTTGATCTTTATTTTTTCTTGCCGTCGCGGTATGAATTGAGCTTTCTTCCATGCGCAAGGAGCTCTGATCGCTTACTATTTGTTTATCATCCTCGCGATCGGCGGCCTATAGACCTTCATCGCGCCCTTGGGGCAGAATTCCTGACAGCAAAAGCAGCGTATGCATTTGCTTCGCTCTATCTCCGGCAGCTTGTTTTTGCCGCCCGCGCGCATCACTATCGCCTTGGCAGGGCAGACCTCGCCGCATTTGCCGCAGCCTATGCACTCGTTCTTTTCCACCCTGGGACGGCTTGCAAGCAGCTTTTGCGCAAGGGCGTTTATCAGCTTGCTGTTTCCCGCCCAGCCGGTCACGGCCTTGCCGGTCGCCTTTTTAAAATCCTCAACAACAAAGCTGTTCAGATCTCCCCTTATATCCATTTCATCTATGCTCGCGGGAATAAGCCCCCGCTTTTGCGCCTCGCAAAGCGTAGGCACATCCGAAACGGGGATATTCATTATATAAGCGCCCGCCATGTCCATGCTGTGCGGGTTTTCCGAAGCCATTATCGCGCCCACGAATCGCGCGGAGCCCTTCGTAGGGCCGTTTCCCTCCATGCTCCAAACAAAGTCGGCGATGCAGAGCCGCGGATGAATGTATTCCGCAAGATCCACAAGAAGATTTGCAAATCTCTCATGGTCGGAATAGCGGTAATGATATTCGCCCTTCAATAATCCCGGTACAGCGCCGTAAAAATTCTTGCAGGCTCCCGTATAGGCCATCATGCCGTGGGTCTTGGGCTTGCAGAAATCTATCACCGCGTCCGCGTCCAGCAGGTATTTCGTAAGTCTCAGCTTTTTGCCCGAAACGGCCTCGGGATAATCAACATCCGCTTCGCTGAAATCATCGTTGAGCTTCACGCCCTCCATAAGCGCGTTCTTCATTCCCGTCGCGTTATATATCGGCGCAAGATAAGCGGCTGTGAAAAGTCCGCCCGGGCTGTCGCCGATAACAACGCTTGCCCCGCGCTCACGAAGCATCCCGCAAAGTATGCCAAGCGGCGCCGGATGCGTAGTCGCGGCCTCCTCCGGCTTATGCGCGCCCACAAGATTGACCTTTATCGCAATGCGCATCCCCTCTTTTACCCAGCTCAAACCGCCAAAGGGCTCAAGCGCCTCTATAAGCGCCCTCCGCACTTCGTTTTCTTCATAATTCCCGCAGGAAACCACGCTCACATCAGGCATCTGCTTTTCTCCCGTAATGTTTAATAAAAATATTATAGCATAAATGAAAGAGCCGGCAAAATACCGGCTCCGTTTTTTCGAAAAAACGCTTATTCGTCTCTAAACTTAAAGCCGTTTTCGTCCGCGCTGTCTATTATGGCGAGGGAATAAAGGTCTATGCCCCTTTCGCGCAGCTTTGCGCCGCCGGGCTGAAAGCCCTTTTCCACCGCTATGCCTATGCCCGCAAGCTTGGCTCCCGATTGCTCGACTATTTCCACCAGACCGCGAAGCGCTTCTCCGTTGGCAAGAAAGTCATCTATTATCAGCACCTTGTCGTCTGCGCCAAGCCAGTCCTTTGCGACTATCAGCGTGACCTTCTTTTTATAGGTATAGGAATAAATGTCGCTGTGATATAAGCCGCCCTCTATATTATCAGACTTGGCCTTCTTCGCAAACAAAAGCGGCACCTGCAACTCTTCTGCCGTGATGGCAGCAAGTGCAATGCCGCTCGCTTCAACCGTCAATACCGCCGTGATGTCGCTAATGTCAAAATGCGCCGCAAATTCGCACGCCATTTCGCGCATAAGCTTCGTGTCCACACGATGATTAAGAAAGCCGTCTACCTTGATGATGTTGCCCGGCAATACGCGCCCTTCCGTGCGTATGCGGTCCTGTAATAGCTGCATTCCCCTATACCTCCGTTTCAAAAGCTGTAATTATTTAACCGGCGCTTAGGCCGGAGATCTACTATTATAAAGATAGTCACATTATGCCCTATTATCCGCGCTTTGGCAAGCGAATAAAGGGTCAATCATTTTTTTCGTGGGATTGCCACCACGTAATGTATTGATTTGTT
>CAYPAH010000212.1:0-2831 GCA_964408655.1 uncultured Oscillospiraceae bacterium
CGATCACATCTACATCACGATAGATCGTTCTGACGGACACCTCGAATTTTTCCGCCAGTTCAGGAGCGGTGGCATGTCCCTTTTCCAGAATATAATAGACTATCTTGAACAGCCTGCTTTCATTCAAGCGATCACCCCCCCTTTATCGTTATTATAGCGCATCAACCCTGACATTACATGTCAATGTTTTAATGAAGAGGCTGTGTTTTACCGCCTATCCATTACGATGCCGATGAGAGCCTGCAAGCACAAATGCGGTATTCGGGGAAGTAAAAAAGCATTTTTTGCATTTTCACTGTATACGCGCTAAAATATCATATAGTGGAATTTGGGGGCGAATCATGCGGCGATCCCCTCAAAAGAATTGCCGCCGATGCATATAACGCAGCTCACGCTGCTTTTACGCTTTGGCGCAATATATAACGGATCAAATATGCTTTAACGAAAAGCGGGAGACAATATGAAAAACCTGTTTCAATGGCCACGCAGCGGAAAAAACGCGCGTAGATCGAGTTCTTTAGCCGCCGTATTGGCGGCGGCGGCAGCGCTGTGCCTGATTCCCGGTGTGGCGCGAGCGGCCGGCAACAGCCAGGCTTTGCAATTTGGCGTGGGCGGCATAAACGGCTATAACTCCGCAAGCGATACCTACAGCTATATTTATTATGGCAACTATGAAGAAAAGAACCTTGTTCCTCGTGCTCCCGTCAAGTGGCGTGTGCTTTCCGTGACGGGCAACGACGGCGTTTATTCGGACGGAACGAACGCGGAGATCAATCCTTTGTTTATTTTGTCAGAAACGAGCCTTGGCCTCATGTCGGATATGAGTAACATATGGGAATTTCGCAGCTCACGGGCATGGTGCAGAGCATTTGCGGGGATCGAGCCGGCCTCGTACTGCGAACCCGCTTTTACAAGGAGCGAGCTTAACGCTGTGTTGGAAACGACAAAAAGCGACGCCGACCCTGCTGTCGATCATATTCTGAACGGCGAAAAAGTATTTTTACTCTCTAAGGAGGAGGCGGAGGAGCCCGCGTATGGCTTTATAAACGATTCCAACAGGCAGTCGCTCCCTTTTGATCCGGCTTTTCACTCATGGGGACTGCGCTCACCATACCCTGCCGACCAAAATAGAATGTACTGTGTCGGTTTCTCTGGAGATATACGCATCGCCGACGGTACGAATCCATTTGAATACAGCTTTCTGATGTGTCCCGCGTGCAACTTAAACCCAAGCGCCATCATTTTTTCCTCTCCTGCCGTGGGCGGCAAGACGGGCATAAACGCGCTGGCTGCCGTGCCCTCTACGGACACGCGGGAATGGAAGCTGACGCTTGCGGACAGCAGCCGCCAAGCCTTTAGCGCCGTAACGACAGCGCTTGAAGGCAATCGCTTAACGATCGCTTATTCCGGCACGCCCGCCTATAATTCGGCAAGCTGGCACAATGAATTCATCTCCGCGATCATCAAGGACAAAAACGACAAAATAAAGTATTACGGCCGCATCGGGCGGCCAAGTGAAGAGAGTGTAAGCGGCACGGTGCACATCGATCTCTCAAGCGTCGACGTGCAAGATGGCGATAAACTTTATGTATTTTCCGAGCAATGCAACGGCGATCAGCAGACCGACTACGCAAGCCCGCTGATCGAGGTCTCAATGAATACCTCCGCGCGCGCTGTTCGCCTTGGCGCCGCCGGAATATATGGTTATACGCGAGCGTCAGATCACAGCCTCAGCTATCACCACATTTATTGCGGCGATATAAACGGCGCGCCCGTCAAATGGCGGGTGCTGGACGATAAGGCAAACACGGGGGCAGCCGGACTGTTTTTATTGTCGGAGGATTGCCTTGAAGCCACCTCGGACGGCAATCTTGCCTTCAATACCAATGGCAATGCCCAATGGCAGGGCAGCACCGCGCAGGCATGGTGCAAGGATCTTGCCGGCGTAAGCGGCGCGGGAACCGATATCCCCGACGCTTTTTCGCCAATCGAGCTTGCAGCGCTTCTGCCGACGACGAAAACCGACGGCGCATATTCTGACTCCTACATGCCTTCGTACAGCTTTGCTGCCGGAGATATTTTGCAGGGCGACAAGCTGTTCTTCCTTTCTGCCGAGGAAGCAGGCGCGCGCGTATACGGTTTTGAAAACCTAAGCAACAGGATAGCGAAAAGCGGCGGCAGCTCTAAGGCTTGGTGGCTGCGCTCTTCGATGGATGAGGCCCGCAAGGCAGGCTATATCAGAGAAACAGGGTATATGGATGCGGATCATAGTTCCGCACGCAATTTTGCGCGCCCCGCTTTCAATCTCGATCGAAGCGCCGTCCTTTTCGCATCCGCCGCCAGCAATAGCGCTCATAATGATTTTGCCGCGCCTGCGGCCTATTCCGGAAAAGAATGGAAGCTGACGCTCAAGGATGGCAACAGCTTTGCGCAGGACGCCTCAAAAACGAGCGGCGAAACCGAGCTCGCCTATGGATATTCCGACCAAACGCTGAGCTTTAGCCACGCGGCGCTCTCCTCATTCAGCGCGGACTACACCAATGTTACAGCCGCGCTCTCGGACGAAAACGGAGACGTCCTTTACTATGGCTCTATCAACAGCGACGGGAATGCCACGAGCTCATCCCTCACCATACCATCCGGATTGCAGGCGGGCAGCTATACGCTTTCCATCTATGGCGAAGACTGGAATGAGCCCAACAGGAGTGATTACGCCACAGGAACGCCGTTTACCATGACGGTGCGTGTGTGTTTGCCAAAGAGCACGGCGCCTGCCACGGATGCGCCGGCGGTAGCAAAAAACAGAGCAAGACAGCAAGCGGTAAGCTTTA
>CAYPAH010000213.1:0-2485 GCA_964408655.1 uncultured Oscillospiraceae bacterium
GGCGGCACTCTCAAAAACCACTTTCCAAAAGGACTAAGATCGCTTTCATAACTCGTATTTTTCTATGGTCATTCCGCAATATCTGCGATATAATGTTACGGAAGAAATTGCTTTGGGAGGTATATTTATTATGGCAAATTGCAGCGAATGTGGCTCGGCGATCCCTGAAAATACGCGCTTCTGCCCCCAGTGCGGCGCAGCCGCGGCGGCGGGTGCAGCCTCCGGCGCTTATCAGCAGCCCCAGTATCAACAGCAGCAATATCAGCAGCAGCAGTATCAGCCCGGATATCAGCAGCAGCAACAGCAGCAATATCAGCCCGGATATCAGCAGCAACAACAGCAACAGCAGCAATATCAGCAGCAGGCTTATCAGCAGCCCCCGCAAAAGCCCAAGCCCGTTGCGCCCAGTCCCGATGCTGAAAAATATCGCATATTGACGGCTCTCTCTTATCTGAGCCTTATTTTCCTTTTCCTCACCCTCGTTCTGGGCGGAGATTCCAACTATGTGCGTAAACACGCAAATCAGGCCGTCGCGCTGAATCTATGGTATCTGCTTTGCTCGCTTTGCTGCATCGTTCCCTTCCTCGGCTGGGTCGTCGGCGGCGTAGGCTCCATCGCGGGCTTCATTTTTATAATAATCTGCATCGTGCGCGCCCTTCGCTATGACATTTATCAGATACCCATTACCGGCAAATGGGAAATAGTGCCGCAAAAAGACTGATTGACAAACCCGCCAAAGCGGGATATACTGACTGAAAATCGGCTGTGAACAAGAGGAGTACCCGCGTATCACCGCATTAGAGAGACCGCTTCACCGGCTGCAAGAGCGGTTTGCAAGGAACAAAGGGAAGGTCGCTTGGGAGCCGCGAAGCAAAAGCGCTTTGCGCCTAACTTCGCCGCGTTCGCCGCGTTACGGCGTGAGAGTTGGCATGTGCTTTCGATCAAGGGCATATGCAACAAAGGTGGTACCGCGAGTCCGCTCGTCCTTTGAGGATGGGCGGACTTTTTATATTCCAACGATATTTCTAAGGAGGAACGATCCTATGGCCGATATGCCTAAAAGCTACGATCACAGCAGCGTGGAGCAAAAGCTCTATGACCTTTGGGAGGAAAAGGGCTATTTTCACGCGGAGCCCAATCCCGGCAAGCCGCCCTATTGCATAGTCATCCCGCCACCGAACATCACGGGCAAGCTTCATATGGGACATGCCCTTGACGAAACATTGCAGGATGTGCTTATCCGCTATAAGCGCATGAGCGGCTTTGAAACTCTCTGGCTGCCCGGAACCGACCACGCCTCTATAGCTACCGAGGTGAAGATCGTTGAACAGATGGCCAAGGAGGGCATAGACAAGCGCGACATTGGGCGCGAAAAATTTCTCGAGCGCGCTTGGTCGTGGCGCGAGGAATACGGCCGCACCATCGTGAACCAGCTTAAAAAGCTCGGCTCGTCATGCGACTGGGAGCGCGAGCGTTTCACCATGGACGAAGGCTGCAACAAGGCCGTTATCAAGGTGTTCTGCGATCTTTATGACAAAGGACTCATCTATCGCGGCGACCGCATAATAAACTGGTGTCCCGAGTGCAAAACGGCGCTTTCGGATGCGGAGGTCGAATATGAAGAGCAGGCGAGCCATCTCTGGCATGTTCGCTATGACGCGCCGGATAAGAGCTATTCTATAATCTGCGCCACCACCCGCCCCGAGACCATCCCCGGCGACACCGCTATCGCCGTAAATCCGGACGATCCCCGCTATGCCGATATGATCGGCAAGACGGTCCTCGTTCCCGTGATCGGCCGCGAGATACCCATAGTTGCCGACGAATATGTTGAAAAGGACTTCGGCAGCGGCGCTGTGAAGATCACTCCCGCGCACGACCCCAATGATTTTGAGGTCGGCCTTCGCCACGACCTGCCCGTTATCCGCATTTTCACCGACGACGGCTATATCAACGATGACGGCGGCAAATATAAGGGACTGAAAATAATGGAATGCCGCGAGGCTATCGTGAAGGACATGCAGGAAAGCGGCAATCTCGTAAGGATAACGTAGGCACCTGCTACCGCTGCCATGCCACGGTGGAGCCATTGGTCAGCAAGCAGTGGTTCGTTGAAATGAAGCCGCTTGCCAAGGCCGCTATCGAATCCGTCGAGCAGGGCGAGGTCAAATTCGTTCCCGAAAGATTCGACAAGACCTATTTCAACTGGATGTATAACATTCGCGATTGGTGCATATCCCGCCAGCTTTGGTGGGGACACCGCATCCCCGCGTGGTATTGCGATAGCTGCGGCGAGACTGTCGTGCAAAGCGAAGCGCCCGATAAATGCCCGAAATGCGGCGCCGCGCTAAGGCAGGATGAAGATGTGCTCGACACATGGTTCTCCTCCGGCATGTGGCCCTTCTCCACTCTCGGCTATCCCGAAAGAACTCCGGAACTCGAATATTTCTATCCCACAAGCACGCTGGTAACGGGATATGACATA
>CAYPAH010000213.1:2495-2745 GCA_964408655.1 uncultured Oscillospiraceae bacterium
TCTTCTTCTGGGTGGCGCGAATGATCGTCTTCGGCAAAGAGGTGATGAAGGAACGTCCCTTCGACACCGTTTATGTTCACGGCATCGTGCGCGACGAGCTTGGCCGCAAGATGAGCAAGTCCCTCGGCAACGGCATAGACCCGCTGGAGATAATCTCCGAATACGGCGCCGACCCGCTGCGCTTCTCCCTTATCACCGGCAACAGCGCCGGCAACGACATGCGCTTCTCCATCAAAAAGGTCGAGGCCGC
>CAYPAH010000214.1:0-2716 GCA_964408655.1 uncultured Oscillospiraceae bacterium
GTCCATCTGCGCGGCGCCGGTAATCATGTTCTTAACATAGTCGGCGTGACCCGGGCAGTCAACATGCGCGTAGTGGCGCTTGTCGGTCTCATACTCAACGTGCGCGGTGTTGATCGTTACTCCACGCGCCTTCTCTTCGGGCGCCTTATCGATTTCGTCATAACGCATGGCCGCTGCTTTGCCATCCTGGCTCAGCGCCATGGTGATGGCCGCCGTCAGCGTCGTCTTACCATGGTCGACGTGACCGATGGTGCCGATGTTTACATGGGGTTTGTTGCGTTCAAATTTTGCCTTTGCCATTTTTGCCTTTCCTCCGCAAATATTGCTATTGTAGTTTTTTAGTTCTGAGTCGCTTTTCCGAGTATCTTCTTCGCCACTGCTTCAGTTACCTTTTCGTAGTGGTCGAACTGCATCGTAAACGTTCCGCGTCCCTGCGTTCTGGAGCGAAGATCGGTAGCATAGCCGAACATTTCGGACAGAGGCGCCGTGCAATCTACTACTACCGTAGCGCCGCGATCCTCGGTGCCGGTGATGCTTCCGCGACGCGAGGTGATATTGCCGATAACGTCGCCCATATATTCGGCGGGCATAACGATCTCAACCTTCATCACAGGCTCAAGCAGCACGGGGCCGCCCTTTGCCATAGCGTCCTTCATCGCCATACTTCCGGCGATCTTATAGGCCATTTCGGAAGAATCGACCTCGTGATAGCTGCCGTCAAGCAGTGTCACGCTGAAATCGACCAGCTCATAGCCGCCAAGCGCGCCGCTGTGGGATGCTTCCTCCACGCCAGCCTTGATAGCCGGAATGAATTCCTTGGGGATGCTCCCGCCGACCGTCTTATTTTCAAAGACGAAGCCCGTGCCGGGCTCGAGGGGAGAAGCCTCGATGACGCAATGTCCGTATGCGCCGTGTCCGCCGGTCTGGCGAACGAAGCGGCCTTCGGTCTTGACCGTTTTGGTTATGGACTCGCGGTAAGCGACCTGCGGGCTGCCTACCTTGCACTCCACATGGAACTCCCGTATCAAACGATCAACGATGATCTCCAGATGAAGCTCGCCCATTCCCGCAATGATAGTCTGTCCGGTCTCAGAATCAGTATAGGTCTTGAAGGTCGGATCTTCTTCCGAAAGCTTTTGCAGCGCTATGGACATTTTTTCCTGACCGGCCTTGGTCTTGGGCTCAATAGCCACGCGAATGACCGGATCGGGGAATTCCATGGATTCAAGAAGCACGGGATTGCCCTGTGTGCAAAGCGTATCGCCGGTAGAGGTGTCCTTTAAGCCGCCTACCGCCGCGATGTCGCCTGCGTAAACGGTGTCGACCTCGGTGCGGCTCGCCGCGTGCATAAGCACGAGCTTGCCAACGCGCTCCTTGCCTTCCTTGGAAGCATTATAAATCGTAGATCCCTGCTCGAGCTTTCCGCTGTAAACGCGGAAAAACGCCAGCTTGCCAACGAAGGGATCGGTAACTATCTTGAATACCAGCGCCGCGAAGGGAGCCTCGTCAGAGCAGGGTATGCTCACGGGCGTCTCGCCATCCATCTTCGTAGCAACGGCGGGAGGCACGTCAAGAGGCGAAGGCATATAATCCACGATAGCGTTGAGCAGCAGCTGTACGCCCTTGTTGCGGTATGAAGTGCCGCAAGTAACGGGCACAAGCCTGTTGCGAATAGTGCTCTCGCGAATAGCCTGCATGATCTCTTCAATGCTCAGCGTGGCTCCGTCCAGATACTTATCCATAAGGTCTTCGTTCTGGTCGGCGCTCGCTTCAACAACGGCTTCCACCATGGAATCGTGATATTCAAGAGCCAGATCCGCCATATCGGCCGGTATCTCTTCTTCGCGGACGTCCTTGCCCTCGTCGTCGTAATAGACCTCCGCCTTCATCTTCACAAGGTCGATGATCCCGCGGAAATCGCCTTCGCTCCCTATGGGAAGCTGAATGGGCACCGCATTCGCCTGCAAGCGCTCGCGCATCATCTTCACAACGTTGAAGAAGTCGGCGCCATTGATGTCCATTTTGTTTACATAGGCGATACGAGGTACGCCGTATTTGCTGGCCTGATGCCAAACGGTCTCGGACTGGGGCTCAACGCCGCCTTTGGCGCAGAACACCGCCACCGCGCCGTCAAGCACGCGCAGAGAACGTTCCACCTCAACAGTAAAGTCAACGTGACCCGGAGTATCGATTATGTTTATGCATCGTTCACGCCAATAGCAGGTCGTCGCCGCCGATGCGATGGTTATTCCGCGTTCCTGCTCCTGCACCATAAAATCCATCGTCGCTGCGCCTTCATGCACCTCGCCGATTTTGTGGATTTTACCTGTATAGAACAGAATACGCTCTGTAGTAGTCGTTTTTCCGGCGTCGATATGCGCCATGATGCCTATATTGCGCGTGTTTTCAAGTGAAGTATTACGCGGCACGGGTCACCCCTCCTTTCTGATGAAGTACAAAAGTTAATCTTACCACCTGTAATGTGCGAACGCCTTGTTGGCCTCGGCCATCTTGTGCGTATCTTCCTTCTTTTTGAAGGCGTTACCGGTAGAATTGCAGGCGTCCATGATCTCGCCGGCGAGCCGTTCCATCATTGTGCGCTCACTGCGGGCGCGGGCATAGGAAACCAACCAGCGAAGTCCCAGGGTCTGACGACGATCGGCACGGATCTCGATAGGCACCTGATAGGTCGCGCCGCCGACGCGGCGAGCCTTGA
>CAYPAH010000215.1:0-2700 GCA_964408655.1 uncultured Oscillospiraceae bacterium
GAGGCGTTTGCCCTCAACGACCGCCTGGCGTCTGAAAAGGTGACCGCCAACGAGAAGGTCTACATGGAGCGGATCATTTTCAACAGCATCGTCATCGGCGTGGGCATCCTCATCGCCATCGCGCTGGCCGTGGTGATCTCCCTAGTCATTTCCAAGCCGGTCGGGCGCGTGCTGGATGTGATGAAGCAGGTGGATTATATCATCGATATCGGACCCGACGGAGGTAAAAACGGCGGAGAGCTGGTATTTGCGGGAACTCCGGCGGAAATGATCGCAAGCTCAGATACAATAACCGCGAAATGCCTGCGCGCGGCGGTCGAGGGAAGGGCGCTTAGCGAAGAAGAGCGCGAGGAACTAACAAGGAGCAATTATTACGATGACGAGGAGGAAGCCATGCAGCAAATGAGACTTATCCCGATAGGAAGGATAGCGCAGCAGGAAGAAGGCGCCTATATAGCACTGGACAAAAAATATCTGCCCGCGACAGAGGGATTGGATGAAGGCTCATATATTCAGGTCTATTGGTGGTTTGACGGCTGCGATAATGAAAAAGACCGTTCGGTGCTTGCGAATGAAAAGCCGTATACGAAAGGCCCCGAGCTGCTCGGGACATTTGCGACGCGCTCTCCGCAGCGCCCGAATCCCATTGCCGTGACCACAGCGCAGATCATTTGGATGGATAAGGAAAAAGCTTTAATAGGTCTTTCATTTATCGACGCTTTGAACGGCACTCCTGTGCTGGATATAAAGCCGTATACGCCGAGCCTTGACCGCGTGGAAGCGCCGCGCGTTCCCTCGTGGTGCGCGCATTGGCCAAAGAATGTGGAATCCTCGGGAGATTTCGACTGGGAAAAGGAATTCAACTTTTAAGGCGTTTGCGGCCGTTCCACGCCATGCTTTTGCGCGGCGGCATTGCTTAATATGGCTTTGCTGTATTAAAATAACGGTATCATATTTGCCGCGCAAAGGGCGCAGGGTAAATATAGGCGGATCGACGAGAAAGCAAGAGGGAGGCCGAGGGAGGAATGAGTGGGAGCGCATATATCTGCATAGATCTGAAATCCTTCTATGCCTCGGTAGAGTGCGTTGAGCGCGGCCTTGACCCCATGACGACGAAGCTTGTGGTGGCCGACCCCTCGCGCTCGGAAAAGACCATTTGCCTTGCCATAACCCCCGCGATGAAAGCGCTTGGCATACATAATCGCTGCCGTGTGTTTGAAATACCGAAAAACGTCAAATATATCATGGCCGAGCCGAGGATGCAGAAATATATAGATTATGCCGCCGAGATATACGGAATATATCTAAAGTATATCTCAAAGGACGACATACATGTGTATTCGGTGGACGAAGCGTTTATCGATCTTAGCCGCTATCTCGTTCGTTATGGCCTTACGGCTAAGGAAATGGCTGTGAAGCTTATGACTGAGGTGCTTGAAAGGACAGGGATCCGGGCGACCTGCGGCATTGGCACAAATCTCTATCTTGCCAAGATCGCTCTTGATATAAGCGCAAAGCATTCGCCCGATTTTATAGGCGTTCTCGATGAAGCGTCATATCAAAAAACGCTTTGGGAGCATAAGCCGCTGAGCGATTTTTGGCGCATTGGCGTCGGAACTGCGCGAAGGCTCGAAAGATATGGCATTACCACGATGGGGCAGATCGCCCATGCCAATGAGGATATGCTTTATAATATTTTCGGCATAGACGCGGAGCTGCTTATTGACCACGCATGGGGAAGAGAACCTGTCACCATTGCGGATATAAAGGCTTTTAAGCCTAAAACGAACTGTCTTAGCAGCGGGCAGGTGCTTATGCGCGATTACAGCTTTGATGAAGCTAAGCTTATCGTAAGAGAGATGATGGATCTTATGTGTCTGGATCTGGTTGAAAAGGAGCTTGTTACAGCTTCCGTTTCGCTTTATGTGGGCTATTCAAACGCATTGCACGAAGAGCCCGCAAAGGGCTCGGCGCGCCTTGCTTCCCCTTCCAGCGCGGACACGGTGCTCATACCAGCCGTCACTGCCTTATATGAGCGTATAGTAGATAAAAGCAAACCCGTCCGGCGCGTGAATATCTCGCTCAATAACGTGACTGCGGAGGCGGGAAGCCGCCAGCTAAGCTTTTTTGACGCGCAGGGAGAGGCTGAGCTGCGCAATCACAGGGCGCAGAAGGCCGTGCTCGGCATCAAGAAAAAATACGGCAAAAACGCTGTGCTAAGGGGAATGAATTTTGAAGAAGCCTCAACCACGCGCGAGCGCAACCACCAGATAGGAGGGCATAAAAGTGGCGAATAAACCGATGGCAAAAATGCCGGTAGCCGAGAGGGCAAAGCAGTTTATGCCCTTTGCCGCCGTGAGGGGGCTGAACGAAGCTTTGGCGAAAAAGGAGCGTGAGCTTGGCTTGATAGACAAGCCGGAATTATCCGAAGAAAAGGAACGCGAGCTGAACGACAAGCTGCTTCTTATTAAAAAAGGGAGCATAATCGCAGCCGAATACTATAACGACGGCGAGCGTCTCAAAGCGGAGGGCAGAGCTCTTGAAATAAATGAAACGCGGCGTTTTCTGCGTATTGAAGATCTAAAGATACCCTTTGAAACGATACTTGATATTTGCATCAAGGATGAATTTCAATAGAAAACGATTGACGATATAATATGGGGCAAGGAAGAAACAGACAATAGATCAACATTTCTGGGG
>CAYPAH010000216.1:0-2639 GCA_964408655.1 uncultured Oscillospiraceae bacterium
CTGTAGTCGGCAGTGTGGGGCTCGCCGTCAAGAAGCAGGAACATGGTTTCGGGGAACTCGGTCTGTACCTGATAGATAGCATCCTCAAAGAGGTAGCCGGGGCAGACAACAACTTTGGCGCCCTTGTCGATAGCGGCCTTGATGGTCTCTACGCGGGCTTCAGTGGAGTCCTCGGAGGGACGATAGTAGCTGTAAGTCTTGCCGTTAGCATCGGCATAGGCGACAACGCCTTCCCAAGCGCCCTGATTGAAGGACTTGTCGTCGATGTTGCCAACGTCGGTTACGAGAGCGATCTCATAAGTACCGGCAGCGGGCTCGGCGGCAGGCTCTTCCGCGGGAGCGGCGGGTTCGGCGGCAGGTTCCGCAGCGGGAGCGGCGGGTTCAGCCGCAGGGGCGGGAGCTGCGCTCTGGCAGGCGACTGCGCTGAATGCCAGCATAAGAGCAAGCGCGATTACAAAAAATTTCTTCATGGTTTGTTTTTTTCCTCCTAAATTCAAACTTGAAGTATCTATTATGGCGCAAATTGCACCACGTATATATTCTATCAAAATGATAGGGTGAATGAAAGCATATCCTAAATTATATATTATGTCATAATTTAAATTGTCACACAGTTGTTGCATTTTTTCTTCTCAATCCATGGTATTATATGGTACAATAAATTTATAAAAAACGTTGGAGCGGCAAATGTTCGGTTATATAGGCCCTGAGAAAAGCGAGTTAAAGGTCAAAGAGCTTTCGCTGTATCAGGCCTATTATTGCGGTTTATGCAAAACGATCGGCAGCCGTTATTCTCAAGGATCAAGACTTACGCTTAGCTATGACTGCGCGTTTCTCGCGATTTTATTAAGCGGATTGAACGGTTGCGCCGGATGTGATGAGCACCGCTGCGCCTATAAGCCCTTTAGCGCAAAACGCCCCATGCTAAAGCCCTCGCCATATTTGGACTTTGCAGCCGATCTAAACGTGCTTTTGAGCTATTATAAATGTAAGGACGATTGGATCGACGAAAAACGTCTTCGCGGAGCGCTGGGAAGTTTTGCTTTATCGGCCTCAGGCAAAAAAGCCGCAAAGTATTTGCCTGAGATGGATAAGTCCGTTTTCAAAGGACTTGATGCTTTGATGCAAATTGAAAAGCAAGGATGTAAAGAGCTGGACGAGCCTGCAGACGCCTTTGCCGCCATGATGCGTGATTGTATAAACTGCGCCCCTGTGGATGAAACGCAAAAACGCACCTTGAGGATACTCATGTATCATCTTGGAAAATGGATATACCTTATGGATGCGTGGGACGACAGGGAAAAGGATAAAAAAAGCGGCTCGTTTAATCCCTTTCTTTCTTCGGGAGCGGGGGAGGAAAGAGCTGGATTTCTACTTAACGCCTCGCTGAACGAAGCGATAAAAGCATATGAGCTTTTAGATATTGTGTCTGCCAAAGGCATTTTGGATAATATTTTTTATGAAGGCTGCGTCAACAGAACGAAAGCAATGTTGAAAGCAGGAGGAAAGCATGAACAATAACCCCTACAAGGTGCTTGGTGTAAGCGAATCCGCAACGCAGGAGGAGATCAGATCCGCATACTTGAATCTGGTAAAGAAGTATCATCCGGACAAGTATATCGACTCCGATTTAAAAGAGATCGCAAATGAAAAGCTCATGGAAGTGAACGAAGCTTACGAACAGCTCTCGAAAAAAGGCGGAAACGGCAATAAAAACAGCCGCGCGGATAATTCCGGCAGCTATCAAAGCTATGGCGGCTACAGCGGATATGGCAATTCATATTCCGGCCCGAACGCAAGCGAGTTTGCGCGGGCGCGATCTTATATCAGTCTAAACAATCTTTCTGCCGCAAAGCAGGTTTTAGATTCTATAGAAACGCGAAATGCGGAATGGTATTATTTATATGGGGTGATATATCTGCGTCAGGGTTGGTATGACAAGGCAAACGAATATCTTTCGCGCGCCTATCAGCAAGAGCCGAACAACGCCGAATATAGCAGCGCATATCAGACTATCCGAAATACCGGTAATCCATATATGCGCGGCAGCGCCGGTTACAACACCGATATAAATACCTGCAATGTTTGTTCAAGCCTTATCTGCGCGGATTGCTGCTGCGAGTGCTTTTCCGGCGGAAGGATCAACATAATACCCTGTTGCTGATATATGCGTATAAGTATAAGTAAAAAGCTGTCGCTTGGCGCTATGGTCGCCGCATTGAGCCTGCTCAGCCTCTATGCGGCCGTGGTGCTGCCTTGGAGCAAGATAGCCTGTTGTTTTTTATCTTCATTGTTCATTTATGTTCTTGCTTCGGAAGGACTTTATCTTTTTTCTCTGATATGCTTTATGGCTACGGCGGGCTTGTCAGCTCTTCTTCTGCCGGATAAAACGCCTTTATTCATCTATCTGGCACTTTTAGGTCATTATGGTATATTTAAGACCTTTGCGGAAAGCAAAATCAAAGACAAGGTGATACGCTTTATTGCCAAGCTTGCTTATTGCGACATTTTTAGCTTTCTCGCGCTTCTGGCAGCTTATTTTTTGATAGGGAACATAGATTTTGCTTCACTTCTGCCATCATGGAGCTGGTGGCTTCTTTTGCTTGCTCTTCAAATAATTTTCATTGCTTACGATATTC
>CAYPAH010000217.1:0-2587 GCA_964408655.1 uncultured Oscillospiraceae bacterium
GTGCCGGTCGCGCTCTGGTTGGCAAGCTCGCCCATGCGCTGAAGCATGGAGTGAACCTCCTGCAGCGCGCCTTCAGCGGTCTGGATCAGGGAGTTGGCGTCCTGAGAGTTCTTCGAAGCCATGTTAAGGCCGCGGATCTGAGAGCGCATCTTTTCGGAGATCGCCAAACCTGCGGCGTCATCGCCGGCGCGGTTGATACGATAACCGGAAGAAAGCTTTTCAGCGGACTTGCTGATGGCGTTGTTGTTAGCGGTGTACATGCGATGGGTGTTCATCGCGGTGATGTTGTTTTGAATACGCATTTTCTATATCCTCCAGATATAAATTTTTATTTACAAGGCGTCCTGCCCTGCATCTTGCCTTCCCAAGCGCAGGTACCGTGCGCTTGAAAAGAACTTCTTGCTTATCATAACGATATTCCCGGCGAAAAATTAAGGGCTTTGTAAAAATTTTTTAAAAAAAGAGAAGATTGCCTCTCCCGTCACGGCGCGACAACAGCTCCCAAAAGCCGGAAAATCGCACATAAAGTATGAACATAAACAAAATTAATCAATATTTTGTATAAATAGTATAGAAATATATGTCTGCGACTTGCGCATATTTTGTAAAATGTTTATAATATAACGGTAAAAAGGGATAATCTAGTCTGCCGTAATGTGACTTGAAGAAAACGCTTATATTGTGTTCATTCGCGCTTCCTGCCACAAAATGCGGAAAAAATAACAGGATAAAGGAGCAAGCTGATGGAGGAGAACAAGCCGACTCCGCTTTCGGGAATTACAAATTTCTGGAACGGTCTGTCGCGTTTGCTCAAGGGAGTAGTAATAGGCGCGGGCGTGCTTTTGCTCGGGCTTGCTATCTATTTCGCCGTGCAAAGCTCCAAAGTGGAATATGAAACGCTTTATGTCAACCTTGAAAGCTCGCAGGCGGCCGAGTGTTACACAAAGCTTGAAGAACTGGGCTATGACGTAAGGATAGAGGGTACAGGCACGATCAAGGTGCAAAAGGGCAAGGCGGATGAGGCAAGGCTTCGATTGCAGCAGGAGGGCTTCCCCCAAAGCGGCTTTACCTACGACCTTTATGCACAGGGCGCGTCGCTCGGCTCTACAGAGGCCGATAAAAAAGCCTACGCTCAGTTTCAGGCGGAGCAGAACATTTCATATATGCTAAAGCGCTATGAAATGATTCAGGACGCGACGGTGATGGTAGTCATGGGCGAAACGAGCCAGTTCGCGCTTTCGGATAACAACAAGCCTTCGTCGGCTACGGTCGTGCTTACGCTAAAGCCCGGCTACAGCCTGAGCTCAGCCGAGGCGGAAACGATAAGAAACGCTGTCGCCGCCTCAGTTTCCGGCTTAAAGGCCGAAAACGTGGTGCTTTCGGACACCAATATGCGCCTTTACCGCGCAGGCGAGGATGATGATTACACCACCGCCACAAGCGACAGGCTCTCGCTCGTGAGCAAAACGCAGGAGCTTATACAAAGCCAGGTATATAATCTGCTCGCTCCCGTTTTCGGCTCGGCAAACGTGGCTGTGAGCGCCAACGTCAAGCTCGATTTTGACAAGCACAACACGCAGACCATCACATATACCCCTCCGGGAGACGCCGAAAACATGGGCATAATCGTGAGTATGCGCCAAACAGCGGAGCGCATGAGCGATAACCCCGGCGCAAGCGGCACCGTCGGCTTTGACGCTAACGGCGCGTCGCCATGGTATCCGGGCATGGTGGATGAATCCGAAAATCCGTATTATCAATATACTCAGGAGATAAACGCAGAGGTCAACGAGGTGCGCGAGCAGATAGAAGAAGCGCAGGGAGACGTGACCTCGCTTTCCGTTGCGGTGTTTATTGACGCGAGCGAGGAATGGGAAAGCGAAATAGAAAACGTTCGCTCAATGGTGGCGAGCGCCGTGGGCGTTGACGCGGAGTATATCAACATAATGCTCACTCCCTTCAAGGTGAACGAGGAATACAGCACGCTTCTCGCCCAGCAGGAGGAGGCCGAGGCGCAGGCGGCGCAGATGAGCCAGGAGGCTCTGCGTCAGCGGCTCATACTCATTGGCGCCATCGTCGTCGGCGTGCTGCTTATAGGCGGCTCTGTGCTGGCCGTGATAGCGCTTAGAAAACGGGCGGCGCGCAAGGCCAAAGAAAGAGAAGAGCAGCGATTGCGCGAGGAAGAAGAACGCAAGCGGCAGCTCGAAATGCAGGAGTCCTTCATGCAGGAGGCTGTGGAGGAGGACACCGAGGCCACGAAACGGCTCAACTATATCCGCGAGCTTGCCGACAACAGCCCCGAGATGATAGCGCAGTTGTTGCGTAACTGGCTGACGGACGAATATGGAAGGTAGAAAAACAATGGCGATCGATCTGCCCTTAAAACAAAAAGCGGCGATATTGATGGTGCTTCTTGGCAAGAACTATTCTTCCAAGATATACCACTTTCTTTCCGATGAAGAGATCGAACAGCTCACGCTGTCCATCACCAGCCTTGATCGCATAGAAAGCGAAGTGGGCGCCGAGGTGGTAGAGGAGTTCTACCAGATCGCGCTCGCGCAAAAGTACGTTACCGAGGGCGGCATGG
>CAYPAH010000218.1:0-2573 GCA_964408655.1 uncultured Oscillospiraceae bacterium
TAACCAACCCGCTATTCTCGCAGAGTGTTCAATTTGTTATTGCAATTTTCCACGGCAATTATTTCCGGAGTTGAGCGGTAATTGCGCATCATCATTACGGTGCGCGTGTCGGGAAAGGCTTTGTCAAAGTCCAAAAGGTATTTTACGTTGGCTCCCCGCCATGTGTATATCGTTTGGTCTGGATCTCCCACAATGAAAAGATTGTTGTGATAGGCGCAAAGCGCTTCCATAAGACGGTATTGAAGCTGGTCTATATCCTGAAACTCATCTATCATTATGTATTCAAGACGCTGCTGCCATTTCAGGCGGATATCCTCATCGCGCTCGAAAAGATAAAGCGTATATTTTATCAGATCGTTATAATCAAGCCCGAAGCATTTTTTCTCCTGATAAAGATAGCCGTAGAAAATTATATCCGATGGAGTTTCTGACGCCTGATATTTTGCGCGCAGCCCTTCTATGGGAAGCGCGATCATATCCTCATAATAATCCGGCTCCTTCAGGGTCTTGCGGATCTCTATCATATCGCGGGCGTTTGAAAAGCTCATGTGTCTTAGCGTAAGGCCGCGTTCTTCATATATATTTTTCAGCATCGCATTAATATCCGAATTGTCGAGAACCAGAAATTTTTTCGGATATTGCACCGCATGGCCGTCCTCTTGAAGCACAGAAACGCAAAAGCTGTGAAAGGTGCTTATATAGCCCGTGTCGTTATCGCCCGTGAGATTTCGAATGCGTCTTTTCATCTCGTTGGCGGACTTATTGGTAAAGGTGACGCATAATATATTGGAGGGCATTATCCCTATTTCGTTCACAAGATAGGCAACGCGGCGTGAAAGCGCGCGCGTTTTACCGCTGCCAGCCCCCGCGATGACCCTTGCATAGCCCTCGGTAGCGGTAACGGCCTCGATTTGTTCCTTATTTAATCCTTCAAGCAGATCCATGGCAGTTTGTTTCCTTATTACAGATACATTATTCCTTAGTATGTATCTTATTCGGAAACGTTGCTTTTGTCAACCATATATCCTAGATAAAACAAATACTTTTGACGGCATTTGTTGTTATTCGTTCGCCTTATTTGTCGAATCCGGTAAAATATATTTCGATATTATCAATTCCTGCCAAGTGTGATACTTGTTTAACAAGAGTGAAAAGCGTATAATGAGAAAGCAAGATTGTCTCGCATCTGATATCTTGTCTGTTTCTTTATGCTTCTCTCATAATCACAAGGAGGTTTTATCCATGAGCAAAAGTAAAGTACCATTCAATGGCACTGAAAAGCAACGCGCTGAATTGCAGTCTTATATGCAAGAGCATGGCAGCGAGCCTGGCGTATTGCTTCCCACGCTGCAAAAGGCACAGGAAATCTATGGCTATCTTCCCATCGAAGTTCAGGAAATGGTCGCCGTCGGTTTGAACCTGCCCCTTTCCGAGGTGTATGGCGTTGCAACGTTCTATGCACAGTTTTCCCTTTATCCCAAGGGAAAATACCAGATTTTTTTGTGTCTCGGCACGGCTTGCTATGTGAAGGGCTCCGGAGAGATCTACGAGCGTCTTCAGCGCGAGCTTGGTATCAAGGGCGGCGAATGCACTCCCGACGGCAAATTCTCTCTGTCTGAATGCCGTTGCCTGGGCGCATGTGGTCTCGCTCCCGTAATGACTATCAACGGCGAAGTCTACGGAAGACTCACCCCGGATATGATACCGGAAATCCTTGCCAAGTATTGATCCAGCGTGCGGATCACCGCGGCATAAACTATTTGCAATGAAAGGATGTTACGCTCTATGAAAACCGTACAGGAATTGAACGAGATCCGCGCGCGGATGAAGGACATTGTAGGCTTGCGCACCGACGGTACGAACGCCTCAAAATATAAATACAATGTCATGATCTGCGGCGGTACTGGCTGTACCTCCTCGGGCAGCATGAACCTCATCAAAACCTTCGAAGAAGAACTCAAGAAAAACGGCCTCGCGGAAACCGTGCAGATCGTTATGACCGGCTGCTTCGGCCTCTGCGCCCTCGGCCCCATCGTTATCGTATATCCCGAAGGCAGCTTCTACAGCCACATCAAGGATGAAGACGTTGCCAGGATCGTTAAGGAGCACCTCGTTGGCGGCACCCCCGTCAAAGAACTCCTTTACCATGAGACCATCACCGAAGACGGTGTAAAGGGTCTGAACGAGACTCCCTTCTATAAAAAACAGCACCGTAACGCGCTGCGTAACTGCGGCCGTATCTGCCCCGAGAATATCGATGAATACATCGCGTTCGACGGCTATCTCGCTCTTGAGAAGGTGCTTACCGAATATAAGCCCGCCGACGTTATCAAGATCATGATCGATAGCGGTCTGCGCGGACGCGGCGGCGGCGGTTTCCCCACCGGTCTTAAATGGAAGTTCGCGGCAGCGAACGCGGCCGATCAAAAATATGTATGCTGCAACGCCGATGAAGGCGATCCCGGCGCATTCATGGATCGTTCCGTGCTTGAAGGCGATCCCCATGTAGTGCTCGAGGCCATGACCATTGCCGGTTATGCCATCGGCGCCACCGAGGGTTATATCTATGTTCG
>CAYPAH010000219.1:0-2115 GCA_964408655.1 uncultured Oscillospiraceae bacterium
TTTTCACACAAAAAGAAAAAGGCGAAATGCCGCTTAACATGGGAGTAGAACTATGAGCAAGCACCTGATCGATCTCTTTGGAATAACCAAGACATACGACGGCGAGACCGTTTTAAAGGATATAAACCTATATATCCGCGACGGCGAGTTCATCACGCTGCTGGGGCCTTCGGGCTGCGGCAAAACGACGACTCTGCGCATTATCGCGGGCTTTGCTGTTCCCGATGAAGGGCAGCTTCTTATTGACGGCAAGGATGTTAAGGATGTGCCGCCATACCGCAGGCAGGTCAACACGGTGTTCCAGAAATACGCCCTGTTTCCGCATTTGAACGTTCGCGATAATATCGCGTTCGGCTTAAAGATACAAAAGCTGCCCAGGGAAGAGATCGAAACACGCATACGCGAAATACTCGAGCTCGTTAATCTCAAGGGCTTTGAAAAACGATGGATAGAGCAGCTCTCAGGCGGACAGCAGCAGCGCGTGGCAATAGCCCGGGCGCTGGTCAACCGTCCGCGCGTGCTGCTTCTTGACGAGCCTCTGGGCGCGCTTGATCTAAAGCTGCGCAAAGAGATGCAGATAGAGCTCAAGCGTATGCAGCAGCGCCTTGGCATCACCTTTATATATGTCACCCACGATCAGGAGGAGGCGCTCACCATGAGCGACACCGTCGTTGTTATGAACGAGGGCATAATCCAGCAGATCGGAACGCCGATGGACATTTATAACGAGCCAAAGAATGTGTTTGTCGCCAAGTTTATAGGCGAGAGCAACATCATTCCCGGCGTTATGCTCGCGGATTATAAGGTTCGTTTTCACAATATCGATTTCACCTGCGTTGACGCGGGCTTTAGAAAGAACGAGAAGGTTGACGTAGTGGTGCGTCCCGAGGATATAGACATTTATGAGCCTGATAAGGGAGAGCTTCGGGGAGTTATAAAAAGCGTCATTTTCATGGGCGTGCATTATGCCTTCCGCGTGGATACGGGCGACTTCGAGTGGACGGTGCATTCTACGGATTTTGTAAAAGAGGGCAGCGAGGTCAGCCTCACTATCCTGCCCGACGCCATACATGTTATGAATAAGAGCCTTACTCACGATGCGCAGGAAGCGCCCACCGAGGATGAGCTTATGGACGAAGCGGTTGAGGCCGAGGAGGTCTGAGATGCGGGTAAAACGAACTTTTTTTGCTTATCCATATATCGTGTGGATGCTGATATTCATATTGGCGCCTATGCTTTTGATAGTTTATTACGCTTTCAATTCAAACGGCGCTCTCTCTTTCGATAATCTTAAAGAGACGCTTGGCAACGCGGCCTATATGAAGGTTTTTGCGCGCTCCGTGTGGGTCGCCGTGAAGGCCACGGCCATCTGCCTGCTTACGGGTTATCCGGTGGCCTATATACTCTCGCGCATGAAAAAAAATCTGGCGGGCATTTTCTATGTTCTCTTCATCGTGCCGATGTGGATGAACTTTTTGCTTCGCACCTATGCCTGGCAGGTGCTTCTTGACGGCAGGGGCGTGCTCAATTTCATTCTTAATGCGCTCGGAATGCCCTCGCAGCATATGCTTTTCACGGAATCCGCCGTCATGCTCGGCACGGTATATAACTTTTTGCCATTTATGATACTGCCTATATACACGGTGCTCATAAAGCTCGATAAAAGTATGCTCGAAGCCGCCGCTGATCTGGGGGCGAACGGCGTTACCGCATTTTTCAAGGTGACGCTGCCGCAATCTTTGCCCGGAATAATCTCGGGCATAACGATGGTGTTTATTCCCGCCATAACGACCTTTGCCATCTCCGGCCTCTTGGGCGGCGGCAAATTTATGATGTTTGGCGAGCTTATAGAAAATCAGTTCATTACGCTGCAAAACATGAACACGGGCAGCGCGCTGAGCTTTATACTGCTGATCCTTGTGCTTATCTCGATGATGGTGATGCGCCATGCCGACCATGAGGCGGGACAGGAAGGGGGAAGGCTCTGGTGAAAAAGCTTCGTTCTTTCTTCAAGGGAACTTATCTCGGGCTTATGCTGCTGTTTTTGTACGCGCCCATAATTGTTCTCATGGTGTTTTCCTTATTGCACCCTTCATCTTTTCAACCTTACAGCGA
>CAYPAH010000219.1:2125-2552 GCA_964408655.1 uncultured Oscillospiraceae bacterium
CCAGCCGGAAGCCGTGTGAAGACTTTTACCTGTATGAAAAGCTCTTTCAGGATGCGACTATTATGAAAGCCCTTTCGGTAACGCCCACCGTTGCGGTGCTCTCTGCCGTTATAGCTACGGTCATAGGTACCTTTGCGGCCATAGGCATTCATTCGATGAAAAAACGCGGACGCGCCGTGGTCGAAAATGTTTCTCAGCTTCCCATGGTGAATCCCGATCTGGTAACGGGTATCAGCTTTATGATGCTCTTTGCCTTTATGGGGATAAAAAGCGGCTATATCCGGATGCTGATAGCGCATATAACCTTCAACATTCCATATGTGATCTTTTCCGTGCTGCCAAAGCTGAGGCAAAGCTCAGACAGCCTTTATGAGGCGGCGATGGATCTTGGCTGCACGCCGTGGATGGCGCTTAGGCGCGTGGTGAT
>CAYPAH010000220.1:0-2543 GCA_964408655.1 uncultured Oscillospiraceae bacterium
AACAAATCAATACATTACGTGGTGGCAATCCCACGAAAAAAATGATTGACCCCTTTTTCTTAGCGCTTTACATTTCTTTTTAAATATACCCCTTTTGCAAGAGGCAAAAACGTTATATAATATTTGAATCAGGTTCACTTTTTCATTTCGCAAGCTAAAAATTCATATCTGGAGGTAATGATGGACATTCTTAAAAAGACGCCGCTATACGACAGACATGTTGCACTCGGCGGCAAGATCGTCGATTTCGGCGGTTGGGCAATGCCGGTGCAATACAGCTCGCCCATCGATGAGCATAAGGCCGTTCGTACCAACGTCGGCTTGTTCGATGTTTCGCATATGGGCGAAGTGGACGTTAGGGGTAAGGACGCCTTTGCGTACCTTCAAAAGCTCTGCACTAACGACCTCACCACCATGACTCCGGGGCGCTGCCGCTATTCCATGATGTGCTATGAAGACGGCGGCACGGTGGACGATATACTCGTTTATAAATATGACGACGAGCATTATCTCGTTATCGTGAACGCGGGCAACACCGATAAGGATTTCGCATGGTTTCAGGAGCATGTGTTCGGCGACGTAAAGGTAGAGAATCAAAGCCCCCAGTGGGGACAGCTCGCCCTGCAGGGGCCGAACTTCCAAAAGGTGCTGGACGCTGTTGGCGTTGAGGGGGAGATACCTCAGAAAAACTACACCTTCGTTCCCTCGATAAAGGTCGGCGGGATAGAATGCATGATGTCCCGCACGGGCTATACCGGCGAGGACGGCGTTGAGATATACTGCAAGGCCGCCGACGCTGCCGCGCTTTTTGATAAGCTGATGGAAGCGGGCAAGCCGCTTGGTATGCTCCCCTGCGCTCTCGCCGCGCGCGATTCGCTCAGATTCGAAGCTTCAATGCCGCTTTACGGCCACGAGCTGGAGCGCGACATAAGCCCCATGGAGGTCGGCATCGGCTTCGCGGTAAAAATGAATAAAGATGATTTTATCGGCAAAAAAGCGCTTGAAGCGCCTCCCAAGCGCAAGCGCATAGGCTTGAAGCTCGTTGACCGCGGCATCGTTCGCGAGCATTATCCCGTTTATTGCAAGGGGACGCTGGTCGGCATGACTACCTCCGGCGTGTTCGTGCCCGATATGAGCTCTCACGCAATGGCGCTTGTAAACATCGACATGGCCGACGAGCAGGAATTCGAAGTGGAGGTCCGCGGCAAAAAGCTCAAGGCCGTGCAGGTGCCGCTGCCCTTCTATAAGCGCGCATAAATAAGACTTTTAAGCTTCACAAGCAACAAAGATAATAAAAATAACAGGAGGAAAAAACAACATGGTACCCACCAATCGCAAGTATACCGCTAACGACGAATGGCTCTTGGAAGAGGATGGCAAGATCAAGGTCGGCATCACCGATTATGCTCAGCATGAGCTTGGCGACATCGTGTTCGTCGATCTTCCCGCCGTGGGCGACAGCTTCAACGCAGGCGATGATTTCGCGGTAGTAGAATCCGTTAAGGCAGCCGCCGAGATCTATACCCAGTGCAGCGGCAAGGTCGTCGCGGTCAACGAGGCTCTCGACGATTCTCCCGACCTTATCAATCAGGACGCATGGAACAATTATATCGCCATTTTCGAAGGCACTATCGACGGCGAAGTTATGAGCGCAGAGGAATACGAAGCAAAGATCGCCAAATAAGACCTCTCAACGCTACAGCCTAGCAACCAAGAAGGAGGTACGAATGAAAAGCTATGTTCCCAATACGCTCATAGAGCGCGAGGAAATGCTTGCTTCCATAGGCATGAAGGATATCTATGACCTTTATGTGGATATCCCCGCGGAAATGCGCATTTCCAAGCTTGAGCTTCCCGAGGGCAAAAGCGAAATAGAGATCAGGCGCCTGTTTGAAAAGCTGGCCTCTGAGACAAAAAGCGACATGCCCATTTTCCGCGGCGCGGGCGCTTATCACCACTATATACCCGCCGCGGTTCCGCAGCTTGCAATGCGCAGCGAGTTTTACACCGCCTATACCCCGTATCAGACCGAGATGAGCCAGGGTATGCTGCAATGCATATTCGAATATCAGACGATGATCTGCGATCTAACGGGTATGGACGCTTCAAACGCATCGGTTTATGACGGAGCGCACGCCTGCGCCGAGGTTATGAACGCCATGCACATCAACAAGCGCAAGGCGAAGGTGCTTTATTCAGCGGGGCTGCATCCCGAATATATCGAGGTCATGCACACCTATGCCCGCTTCCTTGAGATAGAGCTTGTTGAAATACCCCTTGACGCGAACGGCAGAACGGAGGCTTCGGCCATAGCTGAAAAATGCGAGGGCGCAGCGGGTATGCTTTGCGCCACGCCTAACTTCTACGGCGTGCTTGAAGAAATGGATAAGCTCTGCGAGGCAGTTCATGCCTTTGGCGGACTTTTCGGCGCGGTGGTCAATCCCGTAGCTCTCTCTCTTCTCAAAAAGCCCGCCGAATACGGCGCGGACTTCGCGCTTGGCGAAGGACAGCCGCTCGGTATGCCGCTGAATTTCGGCGGCCCC